>CALYSH010000231.1 GCA_945485625.1 uncultured Lachnospiraceae bacterium
GGCCATGATGGGATGCACATCTTTTATCACCCTCCCCCGTTCAGTCCTGTTCCTCTGCAGGCCAACCTATTCTTCATTCAGTTGGGGCTTCACGCCCACTTCCACTACCGTCACAGAACCCATTTCAGAGCCCATGTTTTTGGCTGTCACACGATTACCGGCCTGAATATGCCCTCCTGTAACAAGGCCCTTTTTGCCGTCTACCACAATTTCATCGCCCGCCGACACATTGCTGTAAAGGATTGCTTCTGCGAAAATATTACCTCCCGCATATGCCGTTGAACTCTCAATAAATTTCGCCACGATATCTCCGCCGGCCTTCAGGTTGCCCTTGGACATTCCGCTCATGCCCCTGGCAATCACAATATTCCCCCCGGCTTCGATGAAAGCACCTTCTACCACACCGTTGATGGTCACATTGCCGCCGGCATGGATCTGCATGTTGCCCGCCACATTCCCATTGACCTGCACACTTCCCTGAAAATCAATATTCCCGGTGGATAAATCCACATTCTCCACTGTATATACATCCGACAAAAACACCTTATCATCTACCAGGGACACATGACCGTCCACCAGGGCTATCAGGCTTCTCTTATCCTCAGAAAGCTGAATATTTCTTCCGAACTTCAGTGTTGCCCTCTTTACGTCCTTCGGCTTCAGGGGATTCCCCATCACGTCCTTACCGGGTTCGCCCAAATCCTCCGGAATCACTCTGGCCAGCTCATCCCCCTTCTTACACTGGTTGATCAGGTTTAAGTGATAATAATCTACCGTACCATCCTCTCTGAGAGTGGGTTGAATATGTAAATCCGTATTGAAGAAATACTGAATCTCTGCATCCTTTCCATGTCTCGGCAGTCGGCCTCTTGCCACAATCAGATCCCTGCAAAAGTAATCATTGGAGCAAAAGTGAGCCTGCAATACCGCAGTATCCACGCCGTAATTCACACCCTTTTGCCTCAGATCAAGAATTGCGTCCTGAAAAGTCATGCGCTTTCCGGTTTCAGATGGGCAGAAAAAGCGAACCGTAGCAGACATGTGGTCCGGTGCAATGCGTACAAAAATCCTCTCATTCTCCACAGGGCAGTTCCCCTCACCCAGGAAAAAAACAGTTTCCGTTCCTGCTTCCACCGAACGATTCAGTTCGCTTAAATTATATGGTATTTTCAGGCCATCCAAATAGTTAGCCACTTCCATAACCGGGAGCTTTTCCCCGCCATCCACGGGTGGAAAAAGAGCCACTCCGAATCCGCCGGCACAATTCACCAATTGAAAATATCCGTTTCGCATCTTATCATTCTCCTTCTGTCAAAATAAGAAGATTCTACACCGAATTGGCCAAAATACCCATATATGGTCCCATCTTCGCCTTCATCTTTTGAAGTGCCCTGGTATGCAGCTGGGAGATTCTGGATTCTGACACCTCAAGCACATTGCTGATTTCCTTTAATGTCAGTTCCTCATAATAGTAAAGAGTAATTACCTTTTGCTCCTTCTCCGTCAGCAGCTCCAGCGCCTCAGCCAGCATTTTCGAGAGTTCTTTTTTTTCTATGTTTTCCTCCGGACTTTCAAAACGGGCTGCGGTATTTCTGCCGCTGTCCTGGGAAACATCGCTTCCGGATTCCATATATTCATTCAAGGATACAAGACCGGTCACCTTCATCTGCGACTGCCAGTCATAATATTCTTCCTCTGAAATACCGAGCTTCGCAGCAATCTCCTCATCCGTAGCGCCGCGACCGGTTTCTGTTTCAATCTGATGAATGACCTGATCAATTTTCTTCTGTTTCTGACGAATGGTTCTGGGAATCCAGTCCATCTTACGAATCTGATCCAGAATAGCTCCCCGAATACGGAGACTTGCATAGGTTTCAAACTTAATTTCTTTCAAATAATCAAACTTGTCTATGGCATCAATCAAGCCAAAAATACCATAGCTGACCAGATCCTCATATTCCACGTTATAACCCAGATACATACTGAGTCTTCCTGCCACAAGCTTTACAAGCGGAGCATATTCCAGAATGATCTTTTCTCTAAGCTCTGAAGACCTTGTGGATGCGTATTCTTCTAACAATTTCTTTCTTGCTGTTTCATCCATAAATAAACCCCTGTGTTTTCCTGTACTCTCAGGTCATTACTCCTGTTCCTTCAAAGCTACCGTTTCCTTTTCCTGTTCCTCCAGAAGCCGCTTCTCTTCCTCTTCCGCCATGCGTTGTGCCTCTTCCCTCTTCTGATTCGTCCTTTCAAAATAGTCCAGGAAGTAGACCAGCAGACTGCCCAACAGGAACAAAACCAGCATTACCACCAAAATAGAAATCAAATTTTCGGTCAGGGAATAATTCTGTAAGAGAGTAAATATACAGGTTATGCCCCCTCCGATCAGCATTAATACCAAAGGTATAAATCGTCTTTCCATCCTCTATCCTCTGTTATATCCAAAACTCCTGCTTTCCCACTGCACGAATCAGAAGTTTCCCCGTCTCTGTTTCATATACAATTGTTCTTCCGTAGTTTTTTCCCACATCTTCTGCCAGAAGCGGAATTCCCATACTCTTCAGAATCTCCCTGCAGGCTTCCGCATTTCGTTCTCCGATTTTGGTTAATTCCGACTTCGTCTGATACTGGAACATGGTTGCTCCTCCGGCCATCTTTGCCTCCATACGTCTCACATTTGCACCCATCTGCTCCATTTGCCGGATGATTTCCTTCATTCCGGTATCTGCAAATTTCGCCGGGTTGTTTCCGGTCCCCCGTATGGCTGTACTGTCCGGCAGCATCACGTGAATCATTCCCCCCACCTTTGCAACCGGATCCCGAAATGAAACTCCCACACAGGAGCCCAGCCCCAATGTCGTGAGCATATCAGGGAATCTACAAACCTTTAAATCTGCCATTCCAACTTTAATTGTCTCACTCATAATAATCTTTCCAGTTTTCCTCTCTTCTCAGGAGTAAAAGTTATTTGTTTGATAACGTAATCCCCAATGAAGAAAGAATCCTCCGATAAGAATCCATGTCCGGAACCAGAATATAGTATCCCGACAAATGAAGTTCACTTTGGAACCGGGACTCAATTAGCAACAGCTGATCCCCCAGCACTCCGGATTCAACAGCAGGCACACTCAAAATCGCACCCGCCATATCCACTACCAGATCCGGCGGAGAGGAAAGGATACGAAGTCCTGTCATCTCCGACAAAGCATTCAGATACGCACCTGTAATGATATTGCCGATTTCCCGCATGGCAGATGCTTCCATCTCATTCATTTCTTCACCTGCAGACGCCAAATCACGGGGTAAGATCTTGCTTACCAGTTTTTGTGCGGCACAGGTGTTTGTCAAGAA
>CALYSH010000232.1 GCA_945485625.1 uncultured Lachnospiraceae bacterium
AGGCTGGTAGCCTCCCCTACAGAGGTGGTTCTTCATTTTTGGCGGTTCCTTAATCTGGTAAAGCCCAATATTGCTGACGAAGCCGATACGCGCATCATTCTTTAAGGAATCTCCCTTGTACATTGCGTTATGGTTTTCTCAGGATACTATCATAATAAATCAATCAATCATATTTTTCAAGAACTATTACAAAAAAGAGGAATACAGTTCCCTATCGCCGATCTTTACACAGAATTTACAGTAATTGTCTTGTGGATATTACATTGGGCTATTAGAATACCAGAGGGATCGGGAAAAAATAAAAAGACTGATCTCTTCTGTTTGTGTCTGCCCTTGTGAATAAGGTCTATTGATGGGTATTGATTGGGCTGTTTGCTGACGATAGGGGATGCGTAGAAGAAACTGGAGGTTGGGTGGAGGTTTACCGGCAGATGATTTCGATTTCTTGTTGCCTTTCCAGATGTTGTTGATTCAAAAACTATATGTAAAATAATACATAAATATCTGGAATAACGGACACTGAAGTCGAATTTTTTGTTTAATATTCCGAAAAATATTTTTGAAATAAAATATATACCCCGTGGTATAACTTTTGAATTGACAACACAAGCCTGAACTGATAGAATAGGGGCATCCAAGCGAATCCTTCAGGAGGAAGCCTTATTTATGATTTATACACTGACACTGAATCCTGCGATTGATAAGACTGTAGTCATCTCTTCCTTTACGCTCAATGCAGTCAATCGAATCCAGGATATCCGAACAGATGTGGGTGGTAAAGGCATCAATGTTTCTAAGTGTCTGACTGCTCTGGGGGAACCCAGCACAGCTGTGGCATTCTGGGGCGGTACCGAAGGGGCTCGCGGTGTAAAATTTCTGGAGGAGTCCGGCATTGTATCGGTAGCCATCCCGGTTGCGGGAGAAACCCGTACAAATCTGAAGGTTGTCGACCCTGTACAAAAGCAGAACACCGATATTAACGAGCCGGGGCCTGTTGTTTCTTCGGAAGAAATGAATGAGCTGATCAGGCAGCTGGATATGCGTATCACCTGCGGCGACTTGCTGATTCTTTCCGGCAGTATTCCCCGGGGCATTCCTGCCTCGGTCTACCGGGATCTCATTTTGCGCTATCAGGCAAAAGGAGCAAAGGTGTTTCTGGATGCGGACGGAGTCAGCTTCCAGGAGGGGATCGCCGCCGCTCCTTATTTGGTAAAACCCAATATTGATGAGCTTCGTTCCTTTTGTGGAAGATCCCTTTCCAACCGAGAGGAAATCGTTGAAGAGGCACGGAAGCTTCTGGAAAAAGGAATACAGGAAGTTGTGGTGTCTATGGGCGCGGAGGGCGCGATGCTGATTCAGCCCGAAAGAGCGTATTATGCACCGGGATTAAAGGTTCCGGTAAAAAGCACCGTCGGCGCAGGGGACTCTATGGTTGCAGCTCTTGCATACGGTGTCCAGAAAGGAATGACCGCTTCTGAACGTTTGGCATTAGCGGTTTCCATCAGCGCGGCCTGCGTCATGTGTTCCGGAACGCAGATTCCGGACAGTAGTGTCGTGAGAGAGTTTGTCAGTCAGGTGAGAATAGAGGAGGCGTGCTAAACGATGAAAGCGAAAGCTGTTAGGCTTCACGGTGCCGGGGATCTTCGGCTGGAAGAGTTTGAGCTTCCCGAAATCAAGGATGATGAAATTCTCGTAAAGGTGATTTCAGATTCTGTTTGTATGTCCACCTACAAATGTGCCATGCTCGGGGAAAAGCACAAGCGTGTCCATGAAGATGTGGCGGAGCACCCTGCGATCATGGGCCATGAGTTTGCGGGGGAAATTGTAAAAGTTGGAAAGCTCCATCAAGACCGGTTTAAGCCTGGGATGCGGTTTGCCCAGCAGCCTGCCCTGAATTATAAGGGGACGATGTGGAGCCCCGGTTACTCCTATGAGTTCTTCGGCGGAGATACTACTTACTGCATTATCCCGTCTGAGGTCATGGAGCTGGGATGCCTGATGGAATATAACGGACAGGCATTTTATGAATCCTCACTTGCTGAACCTATGAGCTGCTGTATCGGCGCGTTCCATGCCTGCTACCATACCAGGATGGGAGTTTACCATCACGAGATGGGCATTGTTGAGGGAGGCAAGCTGGCGTTGCTGGCGGCGGCAGGGCCTATGGGACTTGGCTGCTTGGCATACGCCCTGTGCTGCGACCGTCGCCCTGGTACCATCGTGCTGACGGATATGAACGAGGAGCGGCTGGAAAGGGCACGGGACCTTTTCACGCAGCAGGCAAAAGACGCGGGAATTGCCCTGCATATTATTAATACTGCCGGAATGGATGATCCCGCTGAATATCTTCGGAATCTTGTCGGAGGTACAGGATTTGATGATGTATTTGCGTTTGCGCCGGTATCTCCCGTTGTAGAACTGGCAAGTCAGGTTTTGGGACGCGACGGATGCCTTAATTTCTTCGCGGGGCCTACGGACACGCAGTTTTGTGCCAAACTGAACTACTATGATGTTCATTACAACTCTACACATGTACTGGGAACAACAGGCGGCAACACGGACGATCTGGTGGAATCCCTGAAGCTCAGTGAAGCCGGGGTTTTGAACCCGGCAGTAATGGTGACTCATATTGGCGGCCTGGATTGCTGCGCGGAGGTCACTTTGAATCAGCCCAAGCTTTCCGGCGGAAAGAAATTGATCTATACCCATATATCCATGCCTTTGACAGCGATTGCGGATTTCCGCGCAAAGGCACAGCAGGACTCCAGATTTGCGGGATTGGCAGACATTTGCGAGGCGAACCACAACCTCTGGTGTCCGGAAGCGGAAGCCTATCTGCTAAAGAACTGGCAATAAGAAGGGATCCGTTTATGATACAGCGCAGACAGAAAATTGTACAGTTGATTGAAAAAGAAGGTCAGATAAACTTTTCAGCCCTGAAAGCCCAGTTCCCGGAAGTGTCGGAAATGACCCTTCGCACAGACCTCAAAAGTTTGGATGAGTCAGGGCAGATTATCAGGATTCACGGCGGCGCCCGCTCTATTGAAACAGTGTCCGGTACGGATGGTGCCATTTCGCAGCGCAATGTTCGGAATGTGGAACAAAAGAAAGAAATAGCCGCCAAGGCTGCGGGTATGATTCATTCCCACAGTTCTGTGTTTATCGATTCCGGCTCTACCGCTGTTGAACTGTGCCGCAATGTCCCGGATGAACCTTGCGTTATTTATACCAGCGGCGTCAATTGTGCCACTGAGTTATCCTCATTGACAAGACCGAGAACTTATTTGCCCGGAGGTCAGCTGAATCCGTACAGTCTCAGCACCACCAGCGGTCAGGCCGCGAAC
>CALYSH010000233.1 GCA_945485625.1 uncultured Lachnospiraceae bacterium
AGTAGTGGCTGCGTTGTCCATATAAATCAACTGTTCCATTTTATTTTCATCTCCTAACTTTACTTTTGAAGTAATCTCTGTTATAGTATGTCTTAAGAATATACCTATTAACCTACTGTGTCAATAGGTAAATAAAAAACACTTTTCGACACTGTGCTCTCACACCATAAAACCGCAACACAATTTCGAAAAGGGAGTAAAAAGGAGATATTAATGATTTCAACAAAGGGAAGATATGCTATCCGACTCATGTTGGATCTGGCAGAACAGAATACTGACACCCCCATCCCCCTGGAGACCATTGCCGCCAGACAGGACATCTCCAAGAAATACCTGGAAAGCATCGTCAAGCTTCTGGTCACCGGAAAACTGGTAAAAGGTATCGGCGGCAAGGGCGGCGGTTACCTTCTCACCAGAAAACCGGAGGAATACTCTGTGCTGGAGATCCTGCAGCTCACCGAGGAATCTCTCACCAGCGTAGCCTGTCTGGAGGAGGGTGCCGAACTCTGCCCCCACAGGGAAAAATGCAGAACACTGTCTATGTGGAAGGGATATGATGATCTGACCCGTGATTATTTCGGGAAGATCACCATCCAAGATTTGCTGTAGGTCACAGGGGACGGGAAACACTTTGGCTTTCCCGTCCCCTGTGGTATTTAATGTCCAATTCTACCCGCAAAATCTATGACGATTCCGGTAATGCAGGTATCCTCGTACTTGGATCCCTCATACACTTCTGCGATCTCAAAACGAAAGGTTGCCTCTCCACCGTTTGCCACCTGCAGCTGAAACGGTGCAAGGTCAATGTATTGAGGTTGTCTGGTATCCAACAACGTAAGTTCCCCCAGATACTCCTCCTCATAATATACCCGAAAAACCTTCACCCGACCGTTTTCTTCCCAACTGGTCTCAGTTTTTGCATAACCGTTTACAATACATATCTCTGTAAAAGTGAAGAGCTCCTCGCCGGTTCCCCGGTACATCTGACAAAGCTCGATGGACTCCCCGATTCCCGTCCCTTGGACGCCCTCCGCCCATGCAGTATCCAGCATATCGCCATTGTATCCTGTACGGAAGACTACATTGGAGGGATCATAGGTGCTCTTGCCCTGGTCCGACAGTTGGGAAGATGCTGTGGCTACACAGGAAAACTCCTCACAGCCGCACCAGGAAGAACAGCCGTCACTCAACCACTCCGGAAAACCGAACAATCTTCCGTCTTCTGCTTCCTCCACCTCTGCTCCCTCTGGGTTGACCTCATAGAAGGTTCCGATGCGAGGAGCGGAAAACATACGCTGCTCTGCCGCCTTCTCTTCACGGACACTTTCAGAAGATTCCTCCCGGATCATACTGCTTTCAACCTGCTGCGTCACTGACGATGCAATACCGCTTTCCTGTTCCTGCTGCCCCGTACAGCCGGTGACCGCCGCCACCAAAAGTGCAATGATCGTCACCCCTAAAATAGACTCTTTTGATCTCAAAGACATGTCATCCTCTCCTGTTGCCATCCTTACAATATAGTCAGCCGACTATCTACAATATATGCCTCTTTGGCATAAAAGTGAAGTCCCAACAGAACGACAACTATTTCCATATTACCCTTCTGTCACCTCTGCTTCTTCCTCCAAAAACCTTATTTTTCCTCCACCACCTGGAAGATGAAAAACTTCAGGTAATAGCTCTCATCCGCTGCCCAGAGAATCGGGTGATCCGGTGCCTGAGTGCGGAACTCCACCTGACGCAGGCGCTTATGCACGGCCTTTGCGGCCTCCTTTACGGTCTTTGCCAGCAGTTCTTCCGTCATAAAATGAGAACAGGAGCATGTGGCAAGGTATCCGCCGTCCTTTACCAGCTTCAGCCCCTTCATATTGATCTCCCGATAACCCTTGATGGCATTCTTGGTAGCCTCCCTGGACTTGGTAAATGCAGGAGGATCCAGAATGACCACATCATACTTCTCCCCTGCCGCTGCCAGCTTCGGCAGCTCATCCAACACATTGGCGCAGCAAAAATGTACGGTATCCTGCAAGTGATTGCGCTGTGCATTGGCGGTGGCCTGTTCCACGGCATACTCGGAAATATCCAGCCCGGTCACTTCCGCTGCCCCTGCAATCCCCGCATTCAATGCAAAGGTCCCCATGTGTGTGAAGCAGTCCAGAACTCTCTTCCCTTTACAAATCCTCTGCATTGCCAGACGGTTGTATTTCTGATCCAGGAAAAAGCCTGTTTTCTGTCCGTTCACCACATCTACCATGTAATGAACACCATTTTCTACAATTTCTACATTGGTATCGAAGGGGTCACCGATGAAGCCCTTGTGCTTCGGCAGGCCTTCCTTGGTGCGCTCATTGGCATCGCTTCGCTCATAGACACCGCGGACAATGATTCCGTCCTCCGCCAACACCTCTTTCAAAATGTCCACGATTATCTGCTTAAACTGCTCCATACCCAGCGCCAGACACTGCACTACCAGCACATCCTCATACTTGTCCACCACCAGCCCGGGCAGGAAGTCAGCCTCACCGAAGATCACACGGCAGGAGGAGGTATCCACGGTTGTCTTCCGATACTCCCATGCGTTTCTTACCCGCATTTCCAGAAATTCCTCATTGATCTGCGTATCCGGCTTACGGCTCATCATCCGGATTCTGATCTTGGAATTCTGGTTGATAAACCCTCTCCCCATTGGATATCCGTCAAAATCATGTACCTCCACGAGATCTCCGTTGTGAAAGCTCCCTGTGATGGTATCGATCTCATTATCAAAGATCCACGCCCCACCGGCCTTAATGGTACGGCCCTCGCCCTTTCTTAATGTCACAATTGTCTGATTCATCATTTTGCCTCATACTTTCCGGAAGCGCTGCGAGACACTTCATAAATGTAATATATTATTTCTGGTAAACATACGATGATTATAACTGATTTCGATGGAATTTGCTACAAATTCTCGTCAGTTCTTGTTTTCTTCTTGACAATCACACTCTTTTTCATTATTATTTTAATGTTGAGATCAACCACGGCGCGTGGCTCAGCTTGGTAGAGCGCTGCGTTCGGGACGCAGAGGTCGCGTGTTCGAATCACGTCGCGCCGATGAAAATAAGGACTGCCCTTTGGGTGGGCCTTATTTTAATTTGTGTTACTTTGTTGGACACATGACCTCTAATGGACAGAACTCCCTGCGTTCGGGCGCAGAGGGCTCACGAGGTCCGGGGGACCTCGGTTCTGAGCCGACCGGAGCGAAGCGTAGACCGCGTGTTCGAATCACGTCGCGCCGATGAAAATAAGGCTCGCCCTTTAGGGTGGGCCTTATTTTAATTTGCGTTACTTTATTG
>CALYSH010000234.1 GCA_945485625.1 uncultured Lachnospiraceae bacterium
ATAAGGACAAATCAGTTCATCCTTAATCATTTTCCAAAGAATACGGGTCATTTCGTCTCCGTCCATCTCTACCAGGGGGGTGGTCATCTGAATTTTAGCCATTTGTTTCTCTCCTCTATTATTCCTGTTCTATATTTTTCTTTTCTGCATATATCTCATGCAGACCATTCTTCACCATATTCTCATAGGCGTTAATCATATGCTTGTTTGCCAGTTGTTCCGCCAGCCCGGCATCACCGGCCTTGATTGCCTCCAGAATTCCTTCATGCTCCTCATTGGACTTGGGTCCTCGATTGGCACTGGACAGGGTCTTCTTTCGAACCCGCCACACATACTGGTGAAAATCCTTCAGCTGGTGCTCCAGCATCTTGCTGTCGCAGGCTTCATACAATACCTCATGAAAGCGGTTATCCAGTTGGGCCAGCTGCTCCAGATGTCCCTTGTCCGCATGAAATTTGGCCAGATAAACATTCTCCTCCAGCTCCTCCAGCTGTTCCTTGGTTATATGTTCACAGGCCAGTCTGGCACACAGTCCCTCCAGCATGGAACGAATCATGTAAATATCCTTTACATCCTTCTCGGTAATGCCTGTTACATACGCTCCCTTGTTTGGAATGATCTGAATCAGCCCCTCCAGTTCCAGCTGACGAAATGCCTCACGGACAGGTGTTCTGCTGACGCCAAGCTCCTCTCCGATGGCAACCTCCTTCAGCTCCTCGTGTTCCTCATACTTTCCGCTCAGGATATCCTCCCTCAGCTTATGAAAGACTCGTCCCCGCAGGGAATACTTATCGGTCACTTCATTGTTAACATTATAATTGCCCACGTTACCTTCATCCCCCTGTTATTAGCCAATCTTCAGGTTCTTCTCCAGGCAGACACGATTGATAAAGGCAACAATCTCACTGTCAGTCATAACCGTAACACGTCCATCCTCATATTCCTTGTCAACAAGTTCCTTGATGGTTCGTACCAGCTCACTATTCTTATCCACTGCCTTATCATCCTTCAGTTTGTAGTAAGTATTAATCCAGTGTGCGATTCCTGCCAGTCCTGAGGTATTGGAAATTGCACATAATACCGGACGATTTAAGAATTTCTCGGTATCAAAAATATTGTAAATTTCCTCGTTCTTCAGAAGTCCGTCGGCATGGATCCCCGCACGGGTTACATTGAAATTCTTACCCACGAAAGGTGTTCTCTCCGGAATATGGTATCCGATTTCCTTCTCATAATATTCAGCAAGCTCGGTAATCACGGTGGTATCCATACCATTCAAATCTCCGCGCAGCTGGGCATACTCAAATACCATAGCCTCCAGAGGGGTATTACCGGTTCTCTCACCGATGCCGAACAGAGATGTATTTACTCCGGCACAACCGTACAGCCATGCTGTAGTGGAGTTTACAACCGCCTTATAGAAATCATTGTGACCATGCCACTCAATCAATTCCTCCGGAACACCCGCGTTGGTATGAATCGCATAAATAATACCCTGAACACTTCGGGGAATTACGGCACCGGGATAGTTCACACCGTAACCCATGGTATCGCAGGCACGTACCTTGATGGGAATCTTATACTCATCCATCAGCTTCATCAGTTCCATGCAGAAAGGAACCACATACCCGTAAATATCCGCTCTGGTAATATCCTCCAGATGACAGCGAACACTGATACCCTCATCAAGGCACTGACGGATGACGCTCAGATAATGATCCATTGCCTGCTTTCTGGTCATCTTCAGCTTCAGGAAAATATGATAGTCGGAGCAGCTTACCAGAATACCGGTTTCCTTCATTCCGATTTCTTTTACCAGTTTAAAGTCTTCCTTGCTGGCACGGATCCAGCTGGTGACCTCAGGGAACTCATATCCCCTTTCCATACACTTATACACAGCATCTCTGTCCTTCTTACTGTAAAGGAAGAACTCGCTGGCGCGAATCATTCCGTTGGGACCGCCCAGACGATGCAGATAATCGAAAATGGTTACAATCTGCTCAGTGGTATAGGGTGCCCTGGACTGCTGTCCGTCACGGAAGGTAGTATCCGTAATAAAGATATCCTTGGGCATATTATGAGGAACAATACGATTATTAAACGGAATCTTGGGAATCTCGGAATAAGGAAACATATTCCGGAACACATTCGGACGATCCACATCATCCAGAATGTACATATGTTCTTCAATCTCGAGAAGATTCGTATTCTGATTCATGGTTACCGGTCTATTCTGAAACATAAAATCCTCCTGCTTCTTCCAAAAAGCTTTCACATTTGTTCTTTTCGTATGATTGTATACAATTATACCATTCCTGTCAATAGTTTTCTTAGATTTACCATTCCGTAACCTTGTTTTTCAAAAGGAAGCTTTAAATCCACAGTCTTCTCCCTTATAAGTGAAAGAACATCGTTGTTTGTAAGCTGGGGGTTTGCCTCAAACAGTCTTGCAACACAGCCGCTTACAATGGCTGTAGCCATGGATGTCCCGCTCTTGGCGCAATAGGGCCTGTTCCCCTGCCCGATGCCGGTGTAGAACCCATTGCAGGAAATAATCTCGGTCCCCGGAGCCACCACATCCGGTTTTTTACTGTTCAAAGAACTGCCTCCCCTTCCGGAATACATTTCACATCGTTTCGGGAAGTTTTTGAAAAAATCGCCATCGTGACAGCCCACACATATACAGTGTTCTCCCTCAGCAAGCTCTGATAAGGTATTTGCTCCGGGACCATTATTCCCAGCAGAAATCACCAACACATACCCTTTCTCCCACAAGGAGTTTAATCGATTCTTTAAAATCTGTATATTCCTGTTATGCACTGTATTCCCAATTCCGATGGAGATATTGATAATGCGTATCGGATATTCCGGGGATATTCTTTCCACCCAGTCCAATGCATTGAGCATTTGCCGGCAATCCCCATTTCCCTTGCAATCCAAAACTTTTCCAACAATCAATTTACTTTTCGGTGCAATTCCTGCGTATCTCCCCTCCGAAAGCGTTCCGTCTCCTGCTATGATTCCGCAGATATGGGTTCCGTGGCCCAAATCATCATAAGCTTCCTTTTTTTCCTGAACAAAATCATGAAATTCAATGACCCTTTTATAAAGATCCGGGTGGTTAGAGACACCACTGTCCAACACAGCTACATAGGTTCCGGTCCCGCCCGTATTGCATTCCTTATCATTTGCCTGAAGCTGTTGTCTTACCCGATACATAAAAAACTCCGGCATATCTTTCCATATTCTATGCCGGAGTTAATGTTCAGTTGTTATTGACCTCCCATTTCGGAATTGTGTTCTCAGAGAATTTGCGTTTTTTCAACAGACCCTA
>CALYSH010000235.1 GCA_945485625.1 uncultured Lachnospiraceae bacterium
TGAAAAACAGCATATTGGTCAGCTCCTTCGCTTTTTTCTTCCATTATACTGTATTTCCAGAGGATAGACAAATGTATGAGCCTGACCGAACGGTTACATTTTCAGCGAAGCTGCTCCTTCCCGGATCGTTCCAGTTTCTTTAGCTTCTTGAATGAGAAATCAAGGATTCTCTCTTTTCGCGCAGATAGCATTCCCGCAAAGAATTTCTTCTGGATATCTGACAACCCGGGAGTTTCGTCAATAATCCGGTAGATTTCAGCCAAATCGACTCTCGGAAGAATACGCTTCAACGCCTGATTACAGTCCTGATTCTGTAGGGAAGAAATAAACGCAAAGTAGTTTATCTTTTTCCCATCCTGCATGATTGCGGACAGCGGCTGGTTGAAGATTCGCAGATTCATTGCATTGCGATCGGAGAGAATCTCATTCATCTTCTCTTCATCCGCCTGAGGAAATAAGCAGCTTCCACAGTCGAAAACAGGAGCGAGCGTCATCTCATCCGTTTGCGTATCGTACAGGAATCCCCAGTTCCCGTTGTGACGATCCCAGTTTCCAATGAGAGCATCCACAATGAACATGTCCCAAAAACGTTCTTTCAGGATCGTTGCGTCAATGGCTGTTTGCTGCTCAAAGGTGTCCTGAATATCAGACAATTCCGTTCCATAGCCATTTCTCACAGAATCCACAATTTGATTCTTTAGGGAAGCAAAATCCTGAAGAACGACACCCGGTGAAGTGAAATCGCGGCATGCCACCACGGCTTTCACCGTTCCCTTTGGCGTGCGATACGTCCCCAGAAGAACTTCCTGGACTGGAATTCCCACGCTTTCGAACACCTTGCAACCCAAATACTCGGATATACAGCTATTGCTATAACTCATAACCTGATTCTTGGACGCGATCGCGGGAAATTTTAACATATAGATGTTATCGTTGTACACGACAGAGATCTTACTGCCGTTGGCACCGGCGTATGTCTTTCTGCGGACAGGACACTCTGTAAAATCAATCAATCCAGCTCACCCGGCCTTTCAAGGTATAGATATTTTTCGCGCAGATACCATGCCTGCTCTGAGGTAATCAGATTCTCAACTTCGGCAATATTGATATCGCTTTGCAGATTACAGTAGTCACAATCCCAGTCACGATATCCCTCAGATTCCTTCCGCTTCCACGCAAGAATCATGGCCTGAACAGACTCTCTTAAAAAGGGCGGGAGTTCTACCTCAAGATAGCTCTGGTCCATTGGTTTCCCGGTTTCCTCGTCGAATAGCTGGTTATCCATTTTCATGATTTCCTCCATGCTGCACCCTAATGCCTGCGCCAGCAAAAGCACGGTCTTTGCAGAGCATTTTTCAAGAGAGCTTTTCCCCGAGCATATGTCAATAATTGTGGTCTTTGGGATACCGCTTATTTTCGATAATCGGTATTTGGTCATGCCCCTCATATCCAGAAAAGTCTGAAGATTCATGAAATCACCTCTCTCATTAAGAACATTATATCGGTATGCCGACCCGATGTCAATAGAGCGTGTGCAATAACGATACTACCGCTCCCGTTCACGAGAACCCCGATTGGGCTGGTTCTCCTCGGAATCCCGCTCACCATCCACAATCTCATTTTCCCGCTTATCCATATTCAGGAGGATGTTCAGTTCATCCAGCCGAGCGGATTTGGCTTTCAGCTCTGCCTCTCTGGGAAATGGCTGGGCGATTTCCTGTCTTGCGTTCTCAGACTGCAGCTTCAGGTTTTCCAGCTTCTCCACACAGTTCGCACTTTTCTCAGACATACTGTCAAGCACATTATCCATCCGTTGAATGTTTCCAAACACATCGGTGCCAAGGGTGGCAATGTGGGTCAGTGCGCCTTCCAAGGAGACCTTAAACGCCTTGTCAAAGCTGTCGTAGGATAAGAACATCTGGAATCCGCGATAGCTGCCTATGGAAATGGGATCAGGGCTGGTCATGGAATTGCACACTTCCAGAAGCGCTGTACCGGCGGCTTTCTTCTCCGTGTAGGTTCGCCCCTGAATGGTCATGGGGCAGAATCCGTCCGCATTCGGGCTTGTCCCTTTCCTTAACAATTCCATGTCCGATTGAAACCCATTGATTCTCTGCTGCAAGGCGGAGATTGCCTCTGGGTACTTCCGAATGAGCTGATCCTCCAGCGCATACCGCTGACTCAGGTGATTCGCTTTCAGCAGCTTCAGCTTCTGGACCTCAATATCCAGATCCATTTTCTCTTTGATATGAGGATTGCCGGAACACAACGCTTTGATTTCTGCGTAGCTCAGAGCAGTTTCATCAATATCCTCCGCGCTCCGCACCGGAGATTTGGAGGTCATAATCTGCCCTATGAATTTCTGCTTACCCTCCACCAGCTGATACAAATAGCTGTCAAAGGTGTTTTCTGTCACATAGGTGTAGATATCCACCTTGGGGTTCTCGTTCCCTTGTCGGATAATGCGTCCTTCCCGCTGCTGCAGGTCCGAAGGACGCCAGGGACACTCCATATGCTGCAGGGAGATCAGTTTATGCTGACAATTGGTGCCGGCACCCATTTTGGCAGTACTGCCAATCAGGACACGCACCTGCCCGGAACGAACCTTGGCAAACAATTCCTTCTTGGCAGCTTCCGTCTTGGCACTGTGGATGTAGGCAATCTCGGATTCCGGAATCCCTTTGGCAAGCAGCTTTCGTTTCAGGTCATCATAGATATTGAACGCACCGTCATTATGTGGAGTAGACAGGTCGCAAAAAATCATTTGGGTTGATTTCTTGTCAACAGTCTTCTCCCAAATCTGGAAAACATTCTCTGCGCAAACAGTAACTTTTCCGACATCGCTATCTGGAAGCAGTGGATTCAGGAGACGCTGATCCAATGCCAGCTTTCTGCCGTCGTTGGTAATGACCAGCATATTGTCCTCATTGGAATCCACCATCTTATTTCGCACCCGTTCCGCCCGCTTGGACAGGCTGGCAACCATCTCCCTCTGCTGCTCAGACGGTTTCAAGACCACATTGTGGTATTCTGCTTCCGGCACAGGCAGCTTCAGCATATCCGCTGTTTGAATATCGGCTATTTCCTTGAACATGGCCATCAGCTCCGGCAGGTTGTAGAACTTGGCAAACCGCGTCTTCGCACGATAGCCGGTACCCTCCGGCGCAAGCTCAATGGCGGTAACCGTCTCACCAAAGGTGGAAGCCCAGGCATCAAAGTGAAGCAGATCGTTCTTTTTCAGCGTGTTATACTGCAAATATTTCTGCATGGTGTAAAGCTCTACCATACTGTTGCTGATGGGCGTGCCGGTTGCAAAAATAACGCCCCTGCCG
>CALYSH010000236.1 GCA_945485625.1 uncultured Lachnospiraceae bacterium
TGGTTGACGATTTGGAGAAAATCGGCCAGGAAATCGGAGTAGTCATTAAGTGCGAGAAGGAAGAGATTTTCGATAAGATGCATCGAATCTAGGAGGTCGCAATGATAAATATTTATGAAGTAGTGGAAACCAATAATATGATCGAGAAGGAGAACCTGGACGTGCGTACCATCACTCTGGGCATCAGTCTTCTGGATTGTATTGACAGTGATTTAGAGAAATGTAAAGAGAAAATTTACAACAAGATTTATGAGGCGGCCAAGGATCTGGTAAAGACCGGTGAGGAGATTTCCAGAGAATTCGGTATTCCTATTGTAAATAAGCGTATTTCCGTTACTCCCATCGCTTTGGTGGGTGGTGCCTGCTGTAAGACCATTGAGGATTTTGCAAGTATTGCAAAGACCCTGGATGATGTGGCAAAGAAGGTGGGCGTGAACTTTATCGGCGGTTATTCCGCACTGGTATGTAAGGGCATGACTCCTGCGGATGAGCTGTTGATTCGTTCCATTCCGTTGGCACTGTCCACCACAGAGCGTGTGTGCAGCTCTGTTAACTTAGGTTCTACCAGAACCGGTATCAATATGGATGCTGTAAAGCTGATGGGTGAAATGATTGTGCAGACCGCTGAGTACACCAAGGAGGATGATTCCCTCGGATGTGCAAAGCTGGTAGTATTCTGCAATGCTCCCGATGATAATCCTTTCATGGCAGGTGCATTCCATGGGGTCACCGAGGCAGACAAGATTATCAATGTAGGTGTCAGCGGTCCCGGTGTAGTAAAGACTGCGTTGGAGAAGGTGAGAGGAGAGAACTTTGAGATTCTCTGTGAAACCATTAAGAAGACTGCGTTTAAGGTAACCCGTGTGGGTCAGCTGGTGGCGCAGGAGGCTTCTAAGATGCTGAATGTTCCTTTCGGTATTGTAGATCTGTCCCTGGCACCCACTCCTGCAATCGGAGACAGTGTTGCCGATATTCTCTGCGAAATCGGTCTGGAGTATGCGGGTGCTCCCGGTACCACCGCAGCCCTGGCTCTGTTAAATGATCAGGTGAAGAAGGGCGGCGTTATGGCTTCCTCCTACGTAGGCGGTCTGAGTGGTGCATTCATTCCGGTCAGCGAGGATCAGGGTATGATTGATGCGGTAACCGCAGGTGCTCTGACTCTGGAGAAGCTGGAAGCCATGACCTGTGTCTGCTCCGTGGGCCTGGATATGATCGCCATTCCCGGAGATACCAAGGCTACCACCATTTCCGGTATCATCGCGGACGAAATGGCAATCGGAATGGTAAACCAGAAGACGACTGCGGTACGTATTATCCCTGTAATCGGTAAGGGCGTGGGTGAAACCGTGGAATTTGGCGGTTTGCTGGGATATGCACCGATTATGCCGGTCAATCCTTATTCCTGTGATGCTTTCGTAAATCGTGGGGGCAGAATCCCTGCACCGATTCACAGCTTTAAAAATTAAATATCATCAATGGGATGATGAGCGATAACAATCCCCTACCCGGAAGCTTTTATTGAAAGAGTCCGGGTAGGGGATTTTTGCTTTATTGGAACATTTTCCCCTGTACAATAAACATACTCGAACAAGGATGGGTGAAGGGGGGAATGGAGTGATGAGGTGGGAATGCACCCCCAGAAGGAAGAAAAGAAAGGAATTGGGGGTGCGGAAAGAAGGAGAAAATATGTGGTTGGTCGTTGGGAAGGTTATATAATCACAATTGGTTGTTGGTACTCGTTTTGGATTGGCTTACCGGATTTTGCTGCGGCGACACCGGCATAAATATGGTTATAGCGGATCTGGTTGTCCCATTGGTACATAGAAGCTTCATCCAGTAAATTGGTGACATCTGCAGGCTTGGAAATAAGAGGGATGGAGCTGTGCTGCTTGATAAGGTGCAACAATTCTCCGGAAGCCTTCCGGAATCCAAGGATGCGTGCAAAGGAAGCGTGATTGTTTTGTGCGGCAAGCGCCATATCCTCTTTTGTAATTCCTAAAACAATGTGCAATAGGCATCTGCTTATGCGGGTATAGGTCATTTCTTTCGTTTTCAACAACTCACAGAATTGGCTGAAGGAACGGAAGGAGAATAGCTGATTTTGGATACGACAGGACAATTCTTCCGATACGTCCAGGTATCTGGTAAACCCGGTATTGGCTTCCGATATCAAGCGATAATACAGAAGTGTGCTGAAATTATTACAGGTGAGCAAGGAATCGGAGGAGGTATTATGCGACAATATTTCCAAGCTTTCTGCGGTAAAGTAACTGTTTAGTGAATCCGGCGAATGTCCTCCTAAAATGGCCTGCCTGAGTGCCAAAGCGGAACAAAAGGTATTCTCGGTATTCCGATCATGATAACCGCTTCCGACACGCTTTATGGTGTAGGGGGTGATGGAACTGTTGCTTCGAATCAGGGACTTTAGATACTCAATTGCTAAGATATTGTTGGGTGAGGTCAGTATTTCACCATGGGTTATTAATTCCGGTTGATAAGAGAACAGAGCCCAGTTTCTTGCTATGGGAAAACTCATACCCTGTTGTAATCCGCGTTTTAATTCCCGCACATATTCTTCCGGTTCGGATGCAAGGATTTCAGCAACGGAGGTAAGCAGGGAAATATCGCCGCACTCGCTGCCAAAGCTTAATGTATTGACACAGCCAAGTTTATTCAGTATGGATATCGCGCCGGTAGCAAAAAATTCAGCACTGGAGGCCGCATATAACGTGGGAAGCTCTATGACCAGATCTGCCCCACCGGACAGAGCCATTTTTGTACGAATGTATTTGTTTACGATAGCCGGTTCTCCACGCTGCACGAAATCACCACTCATGACAACGATGGTATAATCCGCACCCAACCGGCGCTTACATTCGCTCAGTTGGTAGGCATGCCCGGTATGAAAAGGATTGTATTCAGCTATGATAGCGTTTATTATCATGGATTTCCCCTTTATTGTTGTTACATCATTATAACCAGTACATCGAAAAGATAAGTTTTGTATCATTGACGCAGGATGATTTCTCCTATGCAGGGCGGAGGAATGTGGCGCAGCGGTGCTATGTCATTTATACTACTATAGCATAGAGGATGAAAAGAGAAAAGAGAAAACATAAGGAAATGGGGGTATGAAATGGAGGGAATAGGTGAAAATGCACCCCCGGGAAGAAAAAAAGAAAGGAATTGGGGGTATGGAATGAAGGGGATAGGTGGGAATACACCCCTAGAAGGAAGAAAACGAAGGAAATGGGGGTGTAAAATGAAGGGAATGGGTGGAAATGCACCCCCAGGAAGAAGAAAAGAAAGGAATTGGGGGT
>CALYSH010000237.1 GCA_945485625.1 uncultured Lachnospiraceae bacterium
ACAACGGTGGGAGTGTTCATCGATTTGTCCGTTCCTGTGGCAGCGGGAAAAATGCTGAAGCAGATTGTTCAGATTATGTTTGTATACTTCGGACTTCTGCCGGATATTGGCATTCTTGCTGTAGGGATTGGATTTGGACATGTGGCGTTGGCCGTGCTGGCAGCATTTGCCATAAATGCGGTTCTGGGTCTTTTGTTCTTTGGTCTTTCACCGCTTTTTCTGGGTCCTTGCGGTGATTAACGGGCACCCGCTTTCAGAATCCGGATGGTATCTTCGAATTCTTCCAGGGCCTGATAGCCGGGTTCCTCCACTTTGTATCGGCCGGTACTGACACCGGAAAACCAGCCATAGTGATTGTGGTAAAGGATTTGTGTGGATTTGGCAACACCGGACAGAGCCCGGATTTCCCGGGTGGTGGCCTCGCCTCCCAGCTCCATTAAGGCGTCAAGAACCAGCAGGGCTTCTTCCCGGTAGCTGGTGATCAGCTTGGTGGCATGAACACCGCCGGTATTGTTTTTGGCTTTCCTCTTTTGAAATTCAGCGGAAAGCCTTTTTTTCTTTCCCTTATTGTGCTGCTGATAAACGGACAGCTCACTGACCACGGGCTCACTGACAATTTCCATGGCTTTGCTTCGCCTGGATACCACAATGAGACCGATGCCAAGACGTTTGAGCAGATAGAGCTTGTCCTGAAAGGCACGGCGCCCCATATCCTTTGGTTTAAAGATACCGATGTACACGGTATCGGTGAGCTTCTGACGGAGTGCGGCCTGTTGCACAGCCTTGAAATCCAGCTCCTGCTTCAGTTCCACGGCCACACTTTCGTCACCCTTTTCCATGTATAAATCAATATCCTGCACCTCTCCGTCGCAGGTGTAGCCGTATGCTTCAAAATATGCTTTGATGGGCAGAAACAAATCCTTTTCCATGGTGGTGTCCTTTCATTTTGCATGATAGATTCATTTTAATTCATTGGGACTTTCTTTTCAAGGGAAACGCTTTGTTCTATTGTCAAGCAGGGCCTGGTTTGATAGAATAATGTCAGAATGATTTGACGAAAGGAAGTAGTAAAATGGAGAAATCGGTAAAGATTATTGCGGTGGCAGGAAAAGGCGGAGTGGGGAAAACCTCCCTGGCCGGAACCATTGTAAAGCTTTTAGTAGAACAGTATCCGGGGAAGCGGATTTTAGCCATTGACGCAGACCCGGCAGTGGGATTGTCCACGGTGCTTGGTATGGAAGTGGAGACCACCATTGATGACATTCGAAAGCATGTGATTCAGACCGTTGAGGATGGGGACACCAGGACCGCTCTGGAGCTTCTGGGCGAGGCAAAATATGAGCTGCTGGATGCCATAAAGGAGCAGGACGGGTATTCCTTCATTGCCATCGGAAGGCCGGAGTCCGCGGGCTGCTATTGCAAAATCAACTCCTATTTAAAGGAAGTGATTACCATGCTCTCTGCCCAGTTTGACTATGTGGTCATTGACGGGGAGGCGGGGATTGAGCAGATCAACCGCCGTGTCATGGAGAAGGTGACGCATCTGCTTCTGGTAACGGATGCCAGCAAGAAGGGCTGTCAGGTGGTTCAGACCATCAAGAAGGTGGCGGACGAGCTGGTAATGTATGAAAAAATCGGGGTAATCGCCAACCGTTTGCCGGATACCGGGGTAACCGGGCTTATGGATCTGGGTGGTCTGCCTCTGCTTGCAGCCATCGAAGCAGATAACCGGCTTGCAGCTTATGATGTGAAAGGGGAGAATATTTTCTTCCTGCCCGGGGATGCAAAAATCGTGCAGGGAACCCGGCAGGCTCTTCAGGCAATCGGTATTTTGTAGGGGAACAGGAGCAATATCGTGAAGGATTTAAAGCATCTGTATTATTTTGAAAAACTGTTGGAGGAAGCCAACCATGAGCTGATTCGGGAGGCGCAGGAGAAGGGAGAGCTGGCAATCGGAAGCGTGTGCTTTCAGATACCGGAGCCCCTGTTAAATTTACCCGGATGCTTCTCGGTGCGGCTTCGGGCACCCAGAACCGCTTCCATGGAGATGGGTACCTATTACATGAGCAGTATATTGTGTGAGGGCTGCAGGGCCATTCTGGAGCGTGCCATCGAGGGGGGATACGAATTCCTGGATGCCATCATTGCACCGGATGCCTGTGCCCAGATGAACCGTTGTGTGGAGAATATTGAGCGTCAAAGCCTTTGTACCAAAGAAAAGTTCTTTGTATCCTATTCGGATGTACCCATGAAGGCGGATGAGACCGCTTTGGAGCATTATGTGAAGCAGATGCGGGAGCATGTATTAAAGCCTCTGGCGGAGCATTACGGGATTGATGTGTCTGACGGGGCATTACGTCAGGCGGTGGAGGAACAGAATCGAATCAGCCGGCTGATTACGGAGATTGGTGAATATCGGAAGGAAGAGAATCCAAGGATTACCGGGTATGAGTTTGCGGTGCTGTGTACCGCCACCTTCTGCAGTCCCAAGGCACTTCTGGTTGAAAAGCTGGAGGAGACGGCTCTGGAGCTTCAGACCAGGCAGCCGGATGAGAAGCCGCCTTATCGGGCAAGGGTGCTTCTGGCAGGCTCGGAGATCGATGATCCGGGTTTGATCCGTCTGATTGAGGATGCCGGGGCACTGGTGGTGGCAGACCGGTTTTGCTTTGGCTCGCTTCCGGGACGGCAGGAGCTTGTGTTAAATGATGCAGAGGATGTGCTGACCCAGATCTGCCGGACCTATATGGAGTGGGGGAAATGTCCCCGCTTTATGAATACGGACAAAATTCTGGAGCGCCAGAGCTATGTGGATTCCCTGGCAAAGGAATACCACGCGGAGGGGCTGATTTATCAGCAACTGAAATTCTGTGACTACTGGGGCTATGAGAGGGCTTCCGCCTTTCATGTGATGCGGGAGGAGTATGGCTATCCGGTTTTGTCCCTGGACCGCCCCTATGTGGTGGGAAATTCCGGACAGGTGCGTACCAGAGTGCAGGCCTTTGTGGAGAGCCTGGAGATTAAGAGAAATGCGAAGGGGTAGTATATGGGGAAGGCTGTAGGAAGTGAACCGCTTGGAAAACTGTATACCGGGAAGAAGCCGAAAAAGCGCAGGGAATGGCGTGGCTTTCGGGACACCATGTATGATTATTTCCGGTGGCTCGGATATTGGAAGACCCTGATTGGGTTTACACTGAGCATCAACAATATCAGGGGATTTTTGCGGTACCGGGGGATGATGAATTATCTGGCACTGCCGGATGATATGGACCGGCATGCCGAGGGCATGCGTGGGGTGCAGCGTCGCATGGATCA
>CALYSH010000238.1 GCA_945485625.1 uncultured Lachnospiraceae bacterium
TTTGTTTACAACAACCGGACATGTTTGCCTCCGCTTTGTTTTTCATCTTATAATATTATGATACCTACGAATTGCTCCGTTGCAGAGCAACTCCCGCAATTCTGCAAACATTCGAAATTCGCTGATTTACTACGTAAATCGCTACTTTCTCATGTTTGACGGGTTCCAAGGTCAAAAGGCTTTTCGTGCAAGCACGAACGCCTGCCTGACTTTGGAACCCTGGTATCATTTTATCACATTTTGAGTGGGAATACCAATTAAAAAAGTATGAACTTCCCGGATTGTATTTGGAGACAGGAATGTGTATACTACATAGTAGAAAGAGAAAGGAAGGATATGGTTATGAGTCGAATTGCGATCTTTTTTTCAGAAGGGTATGAGGAAATAGAGGCACTGACCGTAGTGGATTTGTGCCGTCGCGCGAAGCTTGAAATTGATATGGTGGGAATCGCAGGGGAGATGGTGGTTACAGGCTCTCACGGGATTTCCGTGAAGATGGACAAGACCTTACAGGAGTTGGATTTTTCCGCATATGACATGTTGGTGCTTCCCGGAGGGTTGAGAGGAACACAGGGGCTGGAGTCCTGTGAATCTTTGATGAAACAGATTGATTCCTTTTATAGCGCAGGCAGGGATATTGCAGCCATTTGTGCGGCTCCCAGTATTTTCGGACATCGAGGGATTTTAAAGGACAGGAATGCCTGCTCCTATCCGGACTTTGAAAGTCATCTGGAGGGAGCAAAGGTTTCCAAGAATCCGGTGGAGTGTTCCGAACATGTAATGACTTCCAGGGGAATGGGCACTGCCATGGATTTCGGTCTGGCCATTGTGGAACGTTTTTGCGGGAAAGAGAGAAGGGATGCTCTTGCAAAACAGATTGTTTACAGGGACGGGGCTGCAGTGTAAGGAAAAGCTTCAGAAAGGAAATACGCATATGAAGGATGTAAAAAAGTATTCCAGGGAACTCCTGCGGTTTATTGAGAAGAGTCCAAGCCCATATCATGGGGTCAGGAATATCAGTGATATGCTTACAGAAGCGGGAGCGGAGCGGCTGAACGAAGCAGAGGGCTGGAAGCTTGAGGCGGGAAAAACCTATTTTGCGGTACGAAATGATTCGGCGCTGATTGCGTTTACCATGCCACAGGGTTGCCCGAAGGGATTTCATATTGTGGCATCCCACTGTGATTCACCAACCTTTAAATTGAAGGAACAGCCGGAGATCAGTGTGGAAGGACAGTATGTGAAGCTGAATGTGGAAGGCTATGGCGGTATGATTATGTCCTCATGGCTGGACAGGAGCCTGTCCATTGCGGGCAGGATTGTGGTGGAGAATAAAAAGTCCGGGGAACCGCTCAGTATTCCTGTATGCGTGGACAGAGATCTGCTGGTGATTCCCAATGTTGCCATCCATATGAACCGGGAAATCAATCAGGGCGTGAAGTGGAATCCGCAGATTGATTTACAACCGCTCTTTTCAGGGCAGGTGCCGGGGAAGGGAGAAAATCCGGTATCGGGCCTGCTGGCAGAGACAGCAGGTGTAAAGGAGTCCCAGATTATAGGACAGGATTTGTTCCTCTATGTGAGGGAGAAGGGACGTTTTTTGGGAGCAAATGAGGAGTTTATTCTTTCTCCCAGGCTGGATGATCTGCAGTGTGCGTTCTGTGGAATAAAGGCCTTTTTGGAGGCAAAGCCAAAGGACTTCATTAATGTATATGGAGTGTTTGACCATGAGGAGGTAGGCAGCGGCAGTATGCAGGGTGCGGACTCCACCTTTTTATCCGATGTATTGGAGCGAGTGGTACTGGGGATGGGAGAAAGCAGGGAAAAATTCTTGCGGCTTCTTGCGGATTCCTTCCTCCTTTCTGCGGATAATGCCCATGCTGTGCATCCAAATCATCCGGAGAAATCAGACCCTACCAACCGCCCCTTTTTAAACGGTGGTGTGGTATTAAAGTTCCATGGCGAGCAGAAGTATACAACGGATTCGGTCAGTGCGGCAAAGGTAAAGCTTTTGTGCAAGAAGGCAGGGGTGCCCTGTCAGACCTTTGCGAACCGGGCAGATACAACCGGCGGCTCTACCCTGGGCAGGATTTCCGCATCCCATGTATCCATACACAGCGCGGATATCGGTTTGCCCCAGCTTGCCATGCATTCCGCGGTGGAAACCGCCGGCGTAAAGGACACCGCTTATGCTGTCGCCATGTTGAAAGCATTTTATGAGGAGTAGACTTTTCTCGGGAAAGTCGGTATAATGTAGTAGATTGAAAATACAAAAGGAGGAGATATTGCTTTGGAATTCCCAATTTGGTATCAAATACTTGTAGGATTTTTTCTGTTTACGTTTGGAACTTGTGTATATTCTTTCTTGAATGTGGTGATCTGCAGATTGCCGCAGAAGATGGACATTGTGAAGATGCGTTCCCATTGCTTTGGGTGTCAGAGGGTGCTGAAACCCCTGGAGCTGATTCCGGTATGGAGCTACCTGTTTCAAGGCGGAAAGTGTAAGGGCTGCGGCGCAAAGATTGGCATGCGGGATATGCTGATGGAAGTGTTTGGCGGTCTGTCCGCGCTGTTCTGTGCGTGGTATTATCAGGACAGTATACCGAAGGCATTGACAGCCTTTGCATTTATCGGAATCCTGTCCGTGGTAGCATGGATTGATCAGGATACCATGGAAATTTTACCCTCCACTTTGTTTGTGATGCTTGGTATTGGTGTGATTTCTGTTTTTACCATGCCGGAGATTGGTATTTTATCCAGAGTAATCGGTGCCTTCTGCGTCAGTGTTCCCTTGCTTCTTATCTGTATGTTTATCGATGGGGCTTTTGGCGGCGGAGATATTAAACTCATGTTTGTGGTGGGTATTGTGCTGGGCTGGAAGCTTACCGTTGTGACTGTATTGATTGGGTTTATTACCGGTGGCGTAGCGGCAGTTATTCTGCTAAGCTCCAAGAAGAAGGGAAGAAAGGATCATTTCCCCTTCGGACCCTATCTGTGCGTGGGAGCGGCAGTGGCACTCTTTTACGGAGAAGCACTGATTCAATGGTATCTTAATCTTGCTATGTAGGATTGTGGAAGTGTGAAGTACGGAACATAATTGCCGATATTTTTGTTAGCTAACATATCTCTTCAAGTAATCTGTGACGCATCCGAATTATCGGGTGCGTTTTTTGTAGTATAGGAAAAGTCGCTCCCCATACAATCAAAAACGTTCCGATAGGATTGCACGGCGGCGATATGGAAATATGTCACCAATGATAGGGACACTTTAACGATTTGGTATTGACTCTCTCGTTACGTAACGGTT
>CALYSH010000239.1 GCA_945485625.1 uncultured Lachnospiraceae bacterium
CGGAAATACCGGGGATAACGGGAATACCGGGGATAACGGTGGTTCCAACAATGGTAACAACAACGGAAATAACGGCGGAACCAATGGTGATAACGGAAACAATAACGGTGGCGGTAATAGTGAGGCTCCGAAAATGTACACTCTGACTGTGGTGGATGGTTCCGGTTCCGGAAGCTATGTGGAAGGAGCCAATGTATTTATTTATGCAAATCAGAATGACAAGCTGGAGTTTGTAAACTGGACAGTGGATCCTGAGGATGTAAGTCTGGTAAGCAAGACCATGAACGGTACCATTTTGATCATGCCCGGGAAGAATGTAACAGTGACGGCAAATTATAAGACCAAGGATAGTAATGGGGGATCCAATAACGGTGGCTCTAACAGTGGTGGTTCCAATAACGGCGGTTCCAACAATGGAGGCTCCAATAACGGCGGTAATTCCTCCGGTGGTTCTACAACGGTTGTAATTGATAAGAACGGTTTGTCCAATTCCGGAGTAACCAATGTGATTATCAACGGTTCATCCGACAACTTCAAAATGAAGATTTCCGAAAATGCGACTGCTACGGAAAGAATTGTCCGTGCATTGATGGGAGAGTATGGAAGCCTGGATTCTATAAAGTATTTCCCCATGGATATTACTTTATATGATGCATCCGGGAAGAATCAGATTACGGATACTACCGGTCTGTCCATAAAGATTACTTTACCTCTTCCGGATGCATTAAGGCAATATGCCGGAAACAATAAGGCTGCAACGGTAACTTCCGACGGAAAGCTTGAAAAACTGGATGTAAAATTTACCACCATCAATGAGGTTCCCTGCATTACATTTAAGGCAGAGCATTTTTCACCCTATGTGATCTATGTAGATACTTCCAATCTGAATGCCGGTGTCATTAAGGATGAAACACCAAAGACCGGCGATGGAATCCACCCCAAGTGGTTCCTGTCATTGGGACTGTTCTGCGCATCACTTGTTCTGTTCTTAAAGAAGGATAAGAGAAGTGTGAAGGTTCAGGCGAGAGCCTGAGACGGATAAGGTATAGGAGCTATATGAAAAAGAAAAGTAAAATTGGCGGAATCCTTTTGATTATTTTAGCCATCATTATCATGCAGCTTCCTTTGTCGGAAGCGGATGCAGCCACATCGGCTTCCGATTTTGTTTTTGACGGCAAGATACTGGTATCCTACAAGGGTACGGAGAAGGATGTGTCCATACCTACAACTGCAGAGATTATCGGAAAGGGTGCCTTTGAAGACAATACCTCCATAGAGTCTGTTACCATTCCTTATTCCGTAAAGCGAATGAAAGCCTTTGTGTTCTGGGGATGTTCAAACCTGAGCAAGGTCTCCTTTGGCAGTGGACTGTCAGAGGTGGGGGATTATGTTTTTAATAATTGTATGGGACTTAAGAACATTACGATTCCCTCCCATATACATAGCATCGGTGTAAAAGCCTTCGCTGATTGTGTGAATCTGACGGATATTGTAATCCCTCCGGAGGTTACGTTCATTCATGAGTCGGCCTTTGACGGCTGTAAAAAGCTTGTGATTCATGCGGATGAAGGCTCTTATGCATGGAAGTATGCGCAGGATTTTTACGAGAGGCAGAAGGAAATGCCGGAGTACGAGGATGTACCCGGTTATGACCCTGACGAACATCCGGATGCACCGGATGATTCAGAAGAAGAGGTGACTCCTCCGGACCGCATGCTGCTGGGGACTACCACCCTTGTTTCCAATCATGCTGTTGTGTTTATGGACGGAAACCAGAAGGTGTATGGTGGGGAAAAAGGCGAAGCTTCCGATTTGCCCGGCTCGGACCGTCCCATATATGATAAAGACGGTAATCTGTTGAAGTTCCGTATTGTGGACCAAGAACTTGTGGCGGATCAGGCCTATTATCGGTCGGAAGAGATAAAGAACTGCACCCTTCCGGATACCATTCGTGAGATAGGTCAGTTTTCGTTTGCACGCAGTACGTTACAGGCCATACAGCTGCCACAAGGGTTGACCAGAATTTCCTATGGCGCCTTTTATCACTGTGATTTGCTGGCTGAGGTTTCCCTGCCGGATACGGTGATGAGCGTGGAACCCAAAGCCTTTGAACATACAAAATGGCTTTTTGATTTCCTGGAAGGAAAGGGCGAGAGCGGCAATGATTTTTTGATCAGTGGCGGCGTATTGGTTGCCTATCGCGGACGCAATTCCGGCGTAGTGATTCCGGAGGGGGTTCGTGTGATTGCGGCAGAGGCCTTTGCGGGACATGATGAAATCAGTACGCTGAAGCTTCCCGATTCCCTGTTGGTAATTGGCGAAGATGCCTTTCTGGGATGTGACTCCCTTTCTACCATCATGTGGGGAAAGAGCCTGAAACAGATAAAGGACAGAGCCTTTGCGGATTGTCCTTTGTCGGCAGTTTCCATACCGGAAACGGTTACTGAGCTGGGACTTGGTGCGTTTAGCCCCATGGTACGTGTAACCTTTCAGGGAAAACAACCGAAGACAACCTATGAAGAGTCAGCAAAACGTCTTTCCAATGAAGCGTATCGTCCGGTTTCCTCGGATAAGGGGACACCCGGTGTGGAGGTTACCGGTATGTATCACTGCAGTGCTCATCTGGATGGCGCTGACAGAGCCTATACATTGACCATTACCGAAACGGAAAAGCATCCGGAGATGATGCGGGCTTTTGTCCGTAATCTTGGAATGGATTTCCCGGAGGAGGGGCAGATTTTGGAATTCACCTTATGTGATGACAGTAAGGTACCGATTACCAGACTGGGCAGGCAGCCTTTGACAGTTACAATTCCCCTGGAGTCTCAGTTTTTTAGTCAGAAGATTAAGGTGGTGGCACTTGACCGAAACGGTCAGCTGGAAGAACTGACCGCTACCAAGGTTCGTCTGGATGGCATGAATGCGGTTCGATTCCAGATGAATTATGTTTCTGATATTGCTGTTTTCAGCTGTGGAGAGGATTATAGCGGGGAGATTACGGAGATTTCCACTGAAATGATGGATATGAGTGCTCCCCCGGCAACCACCGTAGAAAAAACAGTTTTGAGGGCTGTACGCAGCCGAAGATACGATAAGTGGATTATTGGTGGATTGTTCCTTGCACTTGGCTTCTTTTTGTTGGGCAGGAAAGTAAAATAACCCCCTTTTCGAAATTGTGTTTCTTACGCCGAATTTGCATATTTCTCATCGGACGCGCTTTCGCTTCGGCGGTCGCGTAACGCGTAAACCAAACGTCACTAATCCTGCAAAATAATCGTCACGAATTATTAACGTGACGA
>CALYSH010000240.1 GCA_945485625.1 uncultured Lachnospiraceae bacterium
ACTAACCTCTATTGTCAACCCCTTTTTTTTAGGCTATAATGGGAACATAGAAAAACCAAAGGACACCTAAAACGCCAAAAGCGCGGGTTTGAGAGATTTGGGAAAACGGAGAAACACATTATGAGTTACATCAAACATCGTGCGGACGAATCCCGGGAGGATTATCTGGAAACAATCCTTCTGCTGCAAAAAAAATATGGCCGGGTTCGTTCCATAGACATTGCAAACGAATTAAATTTCACCAAAGCCAGTGTCAGCATTGCCATGAAAAACCTTCGGGAGAAGGAATATATATCCATGGCAGACAATGGCTATATTACACTGACTCCAAGCGGCCTGCAGCGTGCCGAAAGTGTACTGGAACGCCATACCGTCCTGTCTGACTGGCTGATGCAGATCGGTGTCAGCAGGGAAACAGCTCTCGCAGATGCATGCCGCGTGGAACATGATTTAAGCGAAGAAAGCTTTGAAGCCATCAAAAGGCATGTAAATAACATGAAATAACAGAAGCACCCTATCCATTTCATCTGTTATATTTTTTTCGCAATATTTTAATAAATTATTAATCCCCTTTCCGCCAAAAAAGGATATAATATCGTATATGAAAACAAAAATTTATACCGAAATAACTGAAAAGAGTGTTGTGGAAATCAATCACATGGATACACAGGTATGCGACGACACGGAAGACTCACCTGCAAAGGGAGCGGGCAATTTCTTTCTGCCGCAATCCTTTGACTACCTGGATATGGACCGTCAGTACCGGCAATTGATGTATCTGCACGAGGCAGCAATTGAACAGGTAACAGCAAAGCTGAACATTTTAAAGGGGGAGTTTCAGTTCAGCAACGACAGAAATCCCATATCCGGTATTTCCAGCAGAATCAAATCCAAAGAGAGTATCATATATAAAATGCAAAAGAAGGGACTGCCCATGACCGCCAGCGCACTGCTGAATAATGTGCATGATATCGCCGGCGTCCGTGTAATCTGCCCCTTTATTGAGGACGTGTACTATGTAGCCCGGATGCTGGTAAAGCAGTCGGACATAGAAGTGCTGGAGGTCAAGGATTACATACGACAGCCCAAGGAAAACGGATATCGAAGTCTTCATTTAATTGTGACTGTCCAGGTCTACTTTGCGGAAACCACAAAAAATATCCCGGTGGAGATTCAGATCCGGACCATTGCAATGGACTTCTGGGCCAGCACGGAGCATCAGCTGAGATATAAAAAGGATAAGGAGTTTACGGAGGAGGCACAACGGAAACTAAAGCATTGTGCAGACCTTATGGCTCAGGCAGACGAAGAGATGCAGCAGATTGCAGGAGAATTCGACCTGGAACAGTGGTAAGCGCCATACATTCCGGGATCAGCGACAATACGGGATTCTACAGCTTATTTGGGACTACGCCTGCGTAATCAGCTCTGCAACCAGCTCTGCTCCGGCATAATCTGCGAGAATCTGAACGGAGATCACTATTGTGCCGTGCGCCTGGACTGCGATGATATTATGACCGTGGGATACATCAAGAAAAAGGAGATTCCTCTCAGCCCCCTTGGACAGATGTATGTGGAGGAGCTTTCCAAATACAAGGACCAGGTGCTGGAATAACAAAAACACCGATTGCAGCTTACGCAATCGGTGTTTCCTCTATAAATTCACCCTCTTCGTTGTAAGTATATTTCGTCGCCTTTCCGGACGGTCCATAAGTCAAAACAATTCGTTCACGCAGTACGCCGTTGGGGTAATAGAATTCCGTTTTGTCAATTTTATACGAAATGGTATAAAAAGAATACACCGGAATGTTCTCATCTGTATAAACCAGGCTGAATTTGCTGGTAGAATCTTCCCTATGGTTTCTCTCATACCATCGATTCTTCTCGTCAAATCGGAAGGAATCCGTTCCATTTGGATCCTCCGACTCATTTTCAAGACTTCCGATTCGCACAAATTGCTCCTGATCCACTTTCGTAGAGGTTACATAGACACCCTCTGTCAGCTGATAACAGAAACGACCATCCTGAAAACTACACTCCAAATCATCATGTCCTTCTGCACGGATCTTTGTAATTCCATAATCTTTGATTGTCAGCTGTATTTTATCCGCAGGAACAGCCCAGGGTAATAAATAAATATTTCCAAATGCGTCTGTAAAATAAGTCATTCCGTTATCATATTCCGAATAACAGTAAATACATTTTCCCTTACTGTCATAATACGCTACATTCTCATTCATAGTGATATTGGAATACTTTACAATATTCTTAATCCGATTCCCCAAAAACTCCTCAACCGTAAGAATCTGCTCCTCCCCCGGTTCCAAAGCTTCAACGATTTCCTTTTTCGGATCAACCGGTACAATGCTTTCCTGCAAATCAATGCTTTCTTCCGAACCATCACCTTCAATATACCCGGTGGCCTCTATGGTACCCTCTATCGCGGGCTGAAATGATTTACCCCCACATCCGGACAAACATATACTGATTAACCCCAGGACAAACATCTTTTTCCACATGATACTTGTTTTCTTCATACAATCCATCCCCTTAGACTTACGTAAAGTATTCGGATGACCTGATTCCGTGAAAACACGGGATCATCTTATACTACAATTCAAATTTATCAATGCTACTCTTTAATGTTACCAGATTGGGTTCAAAGGTTCCTCACCCGATATTGCCAGAAAACGGATGACAGAAGCGGTAATAAAGGAACAGAAAACAATAATCACAGTGATTTTTTATCTGCCCTTCTCCACTTCTCCGGAATAGTCAATGATTCCTCCGAATTCAATCACATTTGTATATCCCAATTGCACCAGCTTCTTCGCAGCCTGCTTACTTCTGTTCCCGCTTCGACAATATACATAGATCGTCTGATTCTTATCCGGCAGTTCTGCAATCTCTTCTGTTCCGATGGATTCATTGGGAATATTGATTGCACCCGGAATATGCCCTGCCTCAAACTCATCGATTCTTCTCACATCCAGTAGAATGTAATCCGTGTCCGCCTCCATGAGCTCTAAGCCCTCCTGCATGGAAAGCTGTTGAAAATCAAGCTGCTGCTCTGTATTATTATCCATTGAATCTCCTTTTCCACATCCGGTCAGCAAAGTAAAAAGTGTAATGCACAAAATAAATACCTTCCTCATACGGTTCCTCCATTATACTGATTTGTCCTTCCCTACATGCTCAAAATGTAAGGAAAACGGAGAGCTTTCCATTTTTCCACTCAGCTATTCTATTTTACCTTCTTTCTTTACAAAAATCCAATGATTCCCGCGATATTTCAAA
>CALYSH010000241.1 GCA_945485625.1 uncultured Lachnospiraceae bacterium
ACCTTCAGTACCTTTACTTCCATGGTATCACCGACCTTCACTACAGCGGTAAGGTCACAGGAAGAATCGTTTGTATACTCATTCTTTGTCAGAATACCATCGGACTTATAACCGATGTTCAACACGATTTCTTCCGGTTTCACATCAATGACAGTACCCTCTACTACCTCTCCTGTATGAATAGTCTTTAATGATTCTTCCAGCATTTGTTCAAAAGTTAATTCTGACATAATTTTGAACCTCCTCAATTAATTTATTTGGGGTGGAAGCCCCCGCAGTAATCCCCACCAGGCGAATAGATTTAGGTAACTCTTCTAAATGCAAGTCATCCAGTGTCTCCAGAAAACAAGTGTATTCGCACTCTCCCTTACAGATATCATAGAGCTTTCTTGTATTGGAGCTGTGTTTTCCACCAATCACTATCATAACGTCCGCTTCACGTGCCAGGGCTCTTGCTGCCTCCTGTCGCTCCTTCGTAGCGTTACATATAGTATTCACAACAGTATCATTGTAACCTTTTTTTTGAAAAATTTCAACTATATGTTTAAATTTATTGTAATTAAATGTCGTTTGCGCCACTACACAGAGTGTTTTCCCCCCAGGCGGCATATATTCGAATGCTTCTTCCTCGGTTTCCAGCACATCCGCAGCACCGTGGCACCAGCCCCGGATTCCTTCCACCTCGGGATGACCGGGATTTCCCAAAATCACAATATGCTTTCCTTCCAGGCTTTCCTTTTCCACAATTCGGTGAATCCGCTTTACAAAGGGACAGGTGGCATCCACGCATTCCAGGCCATTTTGTTCCATGCGGTCATAAATCCGCTTCGGTACACCATGGGCCCGGATTACCACCACGATTTCCTTTTCCCCTTCCCCCCGGTCTTTGGACACAAGATCAGTCAGTTCCTTCTCATTTTCCAGTACGCCAACTCCTAACGCTTCCAGTTCCCGGACCACCTCATCATTATGAACGATGGGACCATAGGTATATATTTTTTTCCCTGTTTTCACCTGTTCATGCACCGTATCTACCGCCCGCTTTACTCCAAAGCAGAATCCGGCACAGTCTGCAAGTCTGACCTCTGCCATAATCTAACCCCACATTTACTGTCTTTTTTCACACAATCCCAGAATGGCAGTGATTACTTCATCAATGGACATATCCGAGCTGTCCACCAGTACCGCATCCTCTGCCTGACACAAAGGAGAATGCTCCCTGTGCATATCCCGGTAGTCTCTCTCCTCAATATCCGCCTGAATCTTTGCCAGGTCACATACCTCACCCTTTGCAGTCAATTCATCATAGCGTCTTTTTGCACGCACCAGACTGCTGGCAGTTAAGTATACCTTTACCTGGGCATTGGGTAATACACAGGTACCGATATCCCTGCCATCCATGATACAGTCACTTTTGGCCGCCAGACTCTTTTGCAGCTCCACCAGTTTTGCGCGTACCCGTGGAAATGTACTGATTGCGGAAGCCATATTTCCCACTTCCTCCGTCCGAAGATAAGGATTCACATTCTCTCCGTTTAAGTATACTACCTGCTGACCGTTTTCATAAGCAATGGTAATATCCGCCTGCTCACATTTTTCGGATACCTTATCCGGCTGCCCCGGATTGACCTGCTCACGCAGCATATACAATGCCATGGCTCGATACATGGCTCCGGTATCCACATAAATATAATTCAGTTTCTTTGCCACTGCCTTTGCAATGGTACTCTTTCCTGCACCTGCAGGTCCGTCAATTGCCACATTAAAGCTCATGAAAACATCCTTCTTTCCTCATTCATTTATTCAGGGACAGCGGCGCTTACTCCCGCCAAATGTCCCGTGGACCAGGCAATCTGAAGAGTAAAGCCGCCGGTCATGGCATCCAGATCCAACAGTTCTCCGGCCAGATACAATCCGGACACCAGTTTTGACTCCATGGTGGAGGGATTGACCTCTTTTACGCTGACGCCTCCCTGAGTGATAATCGCCTCCGCAAAGCTCCTGGTACCGGTTACGGATAACGGAACCGCTTTGATTAAGTCCACAAAGCGCAATCGCTCTTCCTTACTGATTTCACCGGTCCGTTTTTCCGGGTCAATTCCGGAAAGGGTAATCATCACCGGAATCAGTCTGGCAGGGAACAAACCGCTCAGGGAATTCTTAAACTGCTTCCCTTTGTTTTCTTCAAAAACCCGTAGTATGCGCTTGTCCAGCTGTTCCCTGGTCAGCGCAGGTTTCAAATCGATATACAGCTGAATCTGCTCCCGGTTTTTCTGCTTCGCATAAAAACTGCTGGCACTTAAAATCAAGGGGCCGCTTACACCGAAATGGGTAAACAGCATCTCCCCGAAGCCGCTGAATATTTCCTTTTTCTCCTGCATCATTCTTACGGAAACATTCTTAAGCGACAAGCCCATCAGCGACCTGCACCATTCCTCCTTTGTCTCCAGCGGAACCAGTGCCGGCTTTAATGCGGTTATCCCATGTCCCTGTCGTCTCACCATTTCATGACCTTCCCCGGTGGACCCACAGCTGGGATAGGATACCCCGCCGGTACAAAGGATCACCCTGTCAGCTTCCAGAGTCTTTCCGTCATCTAAAAGAACTCCCGCCGCGTGACCATCCCGAACTATCAAATCCTTTACGGAAGAATTTAAGTGAATCTCCACGCCTTTTTTCTCCAACGCCCTCTGGAGAGCGCGAATCACATCGGAGGAATGGTCCGATACCGGAAATACCCTGTCTCCCCGCTCCACCTTCAAGGGGCAGCCGTTTTGTTCCAGGAAATCCATTACGGCCCGATTGTCATATTGATAAAATGCACTGTACAAAAACTTCGGGTTTGTGCATACATTTTCAAACAGTATATCCATATCTGCGGCATTTGTTACATTGCAGCGTCCCTTTCCGGTGATAAAAAGCTTTTTGCCCAGCTTTTCATTTTTTTCCAGCAAAATAACCCTAGTATCCGCATTTTTAGCAGAAAGCGCCGCCATCATACCGGCTGCGCCTCCCCCAACAACAATGATTCTAATCATCCTGCCCCTCTGTCCTCCTGAGAGAAAATTTAAGCATGGGTTCATCATCAATAAAGTTGATTTCATCATTCAAATAAACCTGATAATTGTTCCAGACCTCTTCCAGGGTCTTCAAATGCTTCTTCACATTGCCGGGTGCCTTCATGCACATGGCAACCACCAGTGCATTGATCACGCTCAGAGGTGCCACCAGTGAATCCACGATGGAAACCATATCGCTTCTTGCAAACAGATTGCAGGAGGAATACAGATTCATGG
>CALYSH010000242.1 GCA_945485625.1 uncultured Lachnospiraceae bacterium
GTTCTAGTGTTCACTGCGGACGTGCGGGTTCAAGTCCCGCCTCGCCCACCAAAAAAAGAGGTACGTATCTGCGTACCTCTTTTTTATTCTTATTGCAGGGTTATTTTTGCAACCCGCACCACAAGGCTGGTTCCGTAATCGAAGGGAAGGGCAGTAATCTGCGCAATACCGTCCTCCTGGCGATAGGGAAGGGGCTGACCGTTATCCAGCCAACGGACGGATTGAATCCGATTGCGCAGAGGGAAACGTTCCAGGCGGCAGCCGCTGCCATCCGGCTGAACCGATTCCGGCATCACAAAGAGATACATGGCATCTTGAGAGCAGAGAAGAAAATCATTGGGATGCTCCGCAATGGATATCTGCGTAGGTCTTGGTTTTCGAATGGCTTCCTCGTTGGCGTTTACCCATAGTCCCAGGGCTTCCAGAATACCGCGGTCAATGAGCCGGAGGGTTCCGTCGCCTTTGGGCCCCACATTGAGCAGATAGTTTGCACCGTACCGACGGCATTCCGCTAATTCGGCAATCAACTGGCCAACAGATTTGTAGTTCACGTCCGACGAGGCGTACCCCCAGTGATCGTTCATGGTTCTGCACATTTCCCTGGCGATATATTTAGGGGATCCCTCCAGATGAATGGGATGGGGTTTGCCCTGCTCAAAGGTTACGCTGTCCAGTTCAGGATGTCCAAGAGCTCCCCGCGCATCCATGCCGGTGTTATTGATGATCATCGCTTCCGGCTGGTAGGTCCGGATCAGGCGGTACAGAGAATCCTCCTCCCAATCCGCTTGCGGTTTGTCCCAGGTTCCATCGAACCATATCCCGCCGATTGCCCCATAATTTGTGCACAGGAGCTTTACTCCTGAACGCAGATAGGACAGATACGCGGGGAAATCCGAATAATAGTCAGGATTATGCCAGTCCACCAGCGTATGATAGAAGAAGGGACGAATGCCATACTCCCGGCACGCATCGGTAAACTCCCGGATCAGGTCTCTACCGCAGAAGTGCGGCGCATCAAACTCTGAAAGTCCCTGTGTGTCATACAGGGAAAAGCCGTCATGGTGCCGGGTGGTCAGGGTTATATACTTCGCTCCGGCAGACTTTGCCGCCGCGGCAAGCTCTTTAGCCCACCCTTCCTTTGGACAGAAGGATCCAGCCAGCGCTTCATAGGATTCATGGGGGATTTTCAGACAGGATTTGGCCCACTCGCCCTTGCCCAGTACACTGTAAATTCCAAAATGGACAAACATTCCAAAGCCCATTTCCTCAAAATTTTGAATATACGGTTTGATAATCATGGTGCAATTCCTTTCTTTGGTAATAACCGTATTGACTCTGTTTCATTTTATCAAGTCCTGCTTCAGAAGGCAAGGTATTTTTTACGTCATTGGCAATGAACCGGTGTAAACAATTCGAAAACAGGAAATGTTCCATTTGCTATTTCGCGGATTTCCTGCTATGATAGAAGCAGAGATCAAACAACCGGTTTGACCGGAACAGACTATGGGCATTTTTCTATATGGATACAGGAGGAATTAACTATGTTGAAACTTGGTGACAAAGCACCGGATTTTTCCCTTATGAATCAGGAAGGCGCGGTAATCCGCCTTTCAGATTTTCAAGGAAAAAAGGTGATTCTGTATTTCTATCCCAAAGACAATACACCCGGCTGCACACGCCAGGCCTGCGCCTTCGCCCAGAACTATGCGCAATTTGCGGCCTTGGGTGTAGTGGTGATTGGAATCAGCAAGGATTCCGTTGCCTCTCATCAGAGATTCGCTGAGAAAAACGGGTTGCCTTTCATCCTTCTTTCAGACCCGGAACGGCATGCAATTGAAGCCTATGATGTCTGGAAGGAGAAGAAGCAATACGGGAAGGTGAGTATGGGGGTTGTCCGTACTACCTATGTCATCGATGAAGCCGGTTGTATTGAAAAAGTAATGCCCAAAGTGAAACCAGATACCAATGCAGCGGAGATTCTGGCATATCTCACCGGGGATGCCAGGAAATGAAGCTGCACATCGCTCCTCGGTCTACGCTTCCTCAGCATCATTGCACACCTATTGAACTGGAGATTCTATGAAGATCATCATTTCACCTGCGAAAAAAATGAAAGTGGATACGGACAGTTTCTCCTGGCAGGAACTTCCGGTATTTCTGCCTCGTACTGTTTCGCTTCTCGGAACACTCCGGGGGATGTCCTATTCAGAACTGAAAAGCTTGTGGAAATGCAGCGATGCCATTGCATCGTTGAATGCAAAGCGGTTGGCGGAAATGGATCTTTATCATCATCTGACACCCGCCATTCTTGCTTACGAGGGAATCCAGTACCAGTATATGGCCCCTGGAGTTTTTTCGGATCTGGAATTGGAATACATTCAGCAGCATCTTCGTATTCTCTCTGGATTCTACGGGATGCTTCGCCCTTTTGACGGCGTGAGTTCATACCGTTTGGAAATGCAGGCGAAGCTCCGGCCAGAAGGGAAACGCGATCTCTATGCGTTCTGGGGTGATTCCATTGCAAATAAGCTGTTTTCAGAAACGAGCTGCATCGTTAATCTGGCCTCCAGGGAGTACAGTCTTTGTGTGTCCGCGCATCTTGTGGAATCCATCCGGTTCATTACTTGTGTGTTCGGCCAGGAAGCAGGCGGCAAAGTTATCGAAAAAGGAACGATGTGCAAAATGGCTCGGGGCGAAATGGTTCGCTTCTTAGCGAATAATCAGATTACAGACCCGGAGGAAATAAAAGACTTTTCGGGTTTGGGCTATCAATTCGCTTCGAAGTACTCTGATCAAAATACATTCACCTTCCTGCAAACAGCGAAAACAGATAGAGAGTGATCCTGCAACGAACCGGTTTTCCTCGAGGCACCGGAAAGCCTGTGATACTCTCACAATAAGAAAGAGCGAACGCACCCGGCAATTCTGCCCGGTGCGTTTGCCGTTTCATGTCGGATAAAATATCAGGAAAATGGATTACACGGACAGGTGAAAAGAAGATGCAGAGCGTGGAATTACAAATCTACCGCCGGATTCATATAGTATACGTTTTTCTGGTTCAGTTTCTCCCGAAGGAGCTGAACCGCTTCCCCAAAGCGCTGGAAATGGACAATCTCGCGTTCCCGGAGGAATTTGATGACATTGTTGACATCTGGATCATCGCTCAGACGAAGGATATTGTCATAAGTCACTCTGGCTTTTTGTTCTGATGCGTATCATTAAAATCCAGTAAAATCAGGACAAAAACAGAGAACAAGCAACTTTTTACGACAAAATACAATTTGGTTCTTTAATA
>CALYSH010000243.1 GCA_945485625.1 uncultured Lachnospiraceae bacterium
TAGAAAAAGTTGTAGAATATGGAGTAGAAAAAATGCATTTTGTCCAGGCTAAGGGAATTCTTTCAAACAGTAATGGAATGAATCTATACAGGGGTTGTACACACGGTTGTATCTACTGTGACAGCAGAAGCCGGTGTTATGGGTTTACCCATGCTTTTGAGGATATTGAAGTAAAAGAAAATGCTCCGGAGTTGTTGGAACAGGCACTGAAATCCAAACGGAAAAAATGTATGATCGGAACGGGGTCCATGTGCGATCCCTATCTTCACGCAGAAGAAGAGCTGCAGCTTACGCGCAGGTGCCTGGAATTGATAGATCGGTATGAGTTTGGTGTGGCAGTTCAGACGAAGTCCAACCGAATCCTGCGGGATATGGATTTGCTCTGCTCCATCAATCAAAAAGCGAAGACGGTGGTGCAAGTGACATTAACCACATATGATGAGTCCTTATGCAAAATCTTAGAGCCCAATGTTTCTACCACGAAGGAGAGAGTTGAGGTTTTGATGAAAATGAAGGAGGCGGGGATTCCCACAGTGGTCTGGCTGTCGCCGATTCTGCCCTTCATCAATGACACGGAGGAAAATATAAGAGGAATACTGGATTACTGTATTCAGGCACAGGTGAAGGGAATTATATGCTTTGGCATGGGAGTCACGCTGCGGGAAGGGGACAGGGAATACTTTTACCGTGCATTGGACAGGTATTTTCCGGGATACAAGGAGAAGTACATAGGGACTTACGGGAATGCGTATGAAATAGTGAGCCCGAAGCAGTATGAGTTGATGAAGATTTTTCATGATACCTGCAGGGAACAGGGCTTTTTAAGTACTCCGGAGGCATGCTTTGATTATCTGCATGAGTTCCCGGAAAAGTTTGAGCAGATGTCTTTGTTTGATTTATAAAATGGGTTATGTTGGGAGGAGTATGGTGGAGAAGAATATGGATGATTTTCGGAAAAGAAGCGGAACGGTATATTTTTGTGAGAAGTGTCAGAAGAGAGGATAAGAAAACAAAAAGGAGGATGTTACAATGACAGATTATATAAAGGGAGCGAACCCGTATATGCCGCTGTGGGAGCATGTGCCGGACGGGGAGCCAAGAGTATTTGAACACAACGGAGAGAAGAGAGTATATGTATATGGTTCCCATGATATTGAACGGACCCAGTACTGCGGGCGGGATTATGTGGTCTGGTCTGCACCGGTGGACGACCTGACAGACTGGACCTATCACGGGGTGGCCTATAAAACCCATTATGATTCCGTGCTCTATGCGCCGGATGTGGTGAAAAAGGGTGACACCTATTATATGTATGCGGCAGAGCATGCAGGAAGTCTGATTGTGGTTGCCAGTTCCAAAACACCCTGGGGCCCTTTTGAAAATCCGGTAGAAACCAAGCTTGGCTTTGATCCCGGTGTGCTGGTGGATGATGACGGAAGAGTCTATGCGTATTGGGGCGGCTGCGCAGCTCCCTGCTATATTGCGGAGCTGGAAGAGGATATGGCAACAGTAAAAAAAGAAACGCTGGTATCCAATCCGTTGGGACATTCTTCCTGTCCATGGAATCCGGTAGACGATGGACATATTTCTCTGCTGGATGCTTTCTTTGAGGCTTCCAGTCCCCGAAAGGTCATGGGAAAGTATGTCTACATCTATTCCAAACGGTATGAGAAGCCCATCCCTGAATTGGGAGTGTATACCGATAATAACGGGTTTTTATCCTATCGTTTTTCCGATTCCCCCTTCGGACCCTTCCACGACGGCGGGGATATCAGCTTCAATGGTGGTGAAATCTTAAAGGATGCGGATGGCTGCGGTACCATGACCTATCAGTGGGGAAATAATCATGGTTCTATTATGGAGATAAACGGAAAGTGGTATGTGTTCTATCATCGTCAGACCGGTGTGAATGAGTATTCCAGACAGGCTATGATGGAGCCCATTGATGTAGCCCTGGGGAAGGATGGCAATCTGTATATCGGAGCGGTCAGGTTTCTGAATGGGGAGCCCGTGTCCTCCGGTCCGGTGGAAATGACTTCACAGGGACCTCATATCAATGGTTTGGATGCATATAAATGGATTTCGGCGGGCTATGCCTGTCATATTTATGGGAGCACTACCAGAGCATATATTCGTCCGGGATATGAGCAGAGAGAGGATATTTCCACTCCCGTGGTGAATCTGTCCTCCGGTACAACCGTCGGCTTCCGATACCTCCAGTTTGGGAACAATTCTCCGAAGAAGGTCTGCGTAGTATTGGGAGCACATAAGGCTTTAAAGATAAATGTCAGAATCGATTCCTATAAGGGACGAATCATTGCTTCAGAGACATTTGTAGAAAATGAATTTGAGAAGAGCATCGACCTCACCGTAGCTGTCATTGGGAAGCATGCAGTGTATTTTGAATTCCTCTCCGAGGAAGAAGGAGCCATTGCGGAATTTGACCGGTTCTGTTTCCGGTAGTTTTCTTCTGATGCATATTATGCGATGGATGGGGAGAGGAAAGAATGAGTGATAGAATACATGTTACAACCCTTTGTTATCTCGAAAAGGACAATCAATATCTGATGCTTCATCGGACCAAGAAGGAGCATGATATCAATAAAGATAAATTCATCGGTGTGGGCGGACATGTGGAGCATGGAGAGTCACCGGAGGACTGTATACGTCGCGAAGTACTGGAGGAAACCGGTTTGCATTTGCAGAGTATGCGTTTGAGGGGGCTGTTGACCTTTGTGATTGATGAGATAGACGAGTTTACTTTTTTGTATACCAGTGATGGATTCTTAGGAGAACAGAAGGAATGTGATGAAGGAGAGCTTGTGTGGGTGGACAAGGATTGTGTGAAGGACCTTCCCCTTTGGGAGGGGGATAAAATCTTCTTTCGTCTGTTGGAGGAACGGGAGGATTTCTTCTCCTTAAAGCTCCATTATGTGAAGGACAAGCTTGTGGCAGCAGCACTGGATGGAGAAACACTGGATTTGTTATAAGTACATTTGGAAAGTGAGAGACAATGAAACTGGAATTGGGAAGACCCGGAGACTGTACCGGGCGGTTGGAAAAAGAAATCAGGACCTATGATTTGTTGGATGCGTTGGGGATTTCCTACGAGCGGGTGGATCATGAAGCGGCAGAGACCATGGAAGCCTGCAAAGAGATTGATGCGATTTTGTATCCTGCGGTAATTTGCAAGAACCTTTTTTTGTGTAACAGTCAGAAGACAAAGTTTTATCTGCTTATGATTCGGGATGATAAAAAGTTTAAAACCAAGGAAATCTCCCACCAG
>CALYSH010000244.1 GCA_945485625.1 uncultured Lachnospiraceae bacterium
TCCAGTATTCAATGGTGTCCCTGCGCTCTATGGGCAACCTATGGGAAACCTAACGAGCCGCGATGCCAATGCATCAAATTATCTTATGACTGCAGCAATGTTCATTTTTTCCGCAAACGGTGATTTGATCTACTTCTCTATGGACGCACCCGTCGATGTAAAGACGGTAGTCAATGAAAGTGTTGCAACCTTAAGTGTGGAAGAACTGATGGAAAAGGCAAAAAACCAGCTTTCCCTTAGCGGTGTTGCAGCAGGAATCGGCCTGCCTTATGGAATCTATGATATTAGGCAGGATGTATTTGGTGAGGATATTACCTGCAAAATCACCATCAAAGAGATGGGCTTTGGGTTAGCCCGGACTAAAGTCCCCAATACAGACTACACATACTATTATGTCCCCGCTTTGGTGCTGTATGGAGCCGCGGATTACTACGGGCAAAATAGTGGCACATATTTTGAAAATTGGTCTGTTGACGATCAGGATTTGGTCTGGATCAATGCCGTGGATGGTAGTATTATTGGAGGAAATTAACGGAAATTAACGGAATCAGCCATCTCCATAGATTGATGCCACTTTGAAAGGATGTGTCCATTTATGAAGCAAGTAAGAACTCGACTGTGCGGCGTTCTTGCCTTGGTCATGTGTTTTTCGACCTTGACTGCCTGTGCAGCAAACCCGAACTGGGGCAGCGTTACCAGCAAGAATGACGGTGTATTTGAGCAGAACATGACGATACCTGCCACAGCACCGTTGGATGAACAGATTCAGTATTCCGAGACCTTTACCAGCACAGATGGTACGGCGGAATATGCAATTAACTTTGACCAGAAAATGACATCTGATCCGCTCCCCATTGTTGAGGTAGTTCCCCGGTTCTTTACTGGCGAGGAAGTCAAACAAATTGCTCAGGTGCTGTTCGGAGATGTGGATTTCTATAAGCGGGAACCGAAAAAAGAACCGCAGTTTTCCAAAGAACAGCTTCAAAAGGAAATCAACTGGATGTCATCGCTGGCAAATACAGAGGCAATGCAGGAGCTATATGGAAACGATGAATATGATTATGCAGAGGAAATTGATCTGCTAAAACTATTCATGCAGCAATACACAGTGCAGATGGAAAACGCACCGGATGAAAATCCCCATAAGCCCTGTGACTGGACCTTCAAAAGCGATGCGATATATAATACCCCTTCATATGGCAATAGTGTCATTTATGCCACTGTTGATTTAGGGAATGTCAATTATAAAATATATGTCAACCGCCGTGACAAGAACGACTACAAATTAAATAGCTTTTCCGTTAAGTTAGGTGATGGACTTGGATATGACGTCTGTGAGATGGACTACATGCGTGCCAATCTGTGCCGTACCTCAGAACCGACAGAAGAACAAATCTCTGCCTTGAAGGAAAAAGCACAAAGCCTATTGAATCAGATGGGCATGGGTCAGTGGGAAGTCAGCTCTGCAAATCTGATAAAGGAAATGTACGGTGATACTCCCGAATATCAGGTGCAGATTGGTGCAACTCCTGTTTTCAATAATGTCCATTCTATTTTTGGCCAGCCTATGTTGGGACTGACAAGCACAGATGCCAACGCATCCAATTACCATATGACCTCTGCGGTATTCCAGTTTTCGGCCAACGGCGATATTATTTATTTTGAAATGACTTCTCCTGTGGAGGTTCAGACGGTAGTTAACGAAGGGACCGCTATTCTATCCACGGAAGAATTGATGAGGAAAGTAAGGGATCATCTTTCCCTCACCGGTGCGCGGGAAGCATATCTATACGGCGTGGTGGAATCTATATATCAGGAACCAGTGTCCTGTAGAATAGAAATGAACCGGATGGAATTCGGCCTCGCACGAGTAAAGGTTGCGAATAAGGATTTTACCTATTACTATGTTCCTGCCTTCGTTATGTATGGTAGTACCTACTTCTTTGATGCAGAAACCGGGGAAGAAGTCGTGTTCCCTTATGAGGATATTGCAGCGGCAGAGAGGGCTATCGTCTGGATCAATGCCGTGGATGGAAGTATCATAGGCGCATCTTAATACATCGCCCCCACTGTATTATGCAGTGGGGGCATATTGTATCCAATTACTATCCAAATTCTTAATTCTTCTTAAAAAGCCTTGACAAATGTGTCTGTTCGCGATAGACTATGGTTGTCGGTTGAGAACAGACAACTTAGGAGGTACTACTATGGAAGATTATAAGTTAGGTGCTATCGAATCCCGGTTTGCAGACATTATCTGGGATAACGAACCCATGACAACAAAACAACTCGTAGATTTGTGCGCAGAAGAATTGAAGTGGAAGCGGACGACCACCTATTCCATTTTGAAGAAGCTGTCAGAAAAAGGCTTTTTTAAGATGGAGAACAGCATGGTCACGTCCCTTGTATCCAAGGAGGAATACAACTCCTATCAAAGCGAGAAGTTTGTGGATGAGACCTTCCACGGCTCTCTGCCCGCGCTGGTGCTTTCCTTCGGTTCCCGGAAGAAGCTGGATCAGGAAGAAATCGATGAATTGCAGAAGATCATCGACAGCATGAGGGGGTGATCCCATGACCTTAACTCAAATTTTCGCAAAGGTGCTGAACATGAGCCTGACCGCCAGTCTGGTCATTGTGCTTGTGATCGCAGCACGATTCATTTTACGGAAATCACCCAAGGTGTTTTCCTATGCGCTGTGGGCGGTAGTCCTGTTCCGGCTCCTCTGCCCGGTGTCCCTGCCGTCCCCGGTATCCCTGCTGGGTCTGCTGGATGCGCCTGTGGCGGAATCGGATGGTATTACCAGCAGCGTGGAATACGTCCCGATGAACGCTGGGGGCCATCGGGAAATCATAGTGCAAAATCCCGTTCGCACTGAAATCCCCGATGTTCCGGTGCGACAGCAGAATCAGCAAGTGGATGTGCCGTCCCCCGCTAAATCTGTATCCGTAGCGGAAATCATAACCTACGTTTGGATCGCCGGAATGGCAGTGTTGTTCCTGGTCGGTATCGGCAGCTATTTCCGATTCCGCAGGCACCTAACGGGTGCTTGTCAGCTTAAGGGTAACATTTATCTTGTGGACCACATTGATTCAGCCTTCGTTGCAGGCTTGTTTTCCCCCAAGATATATCTTCCCTCTGATCTGCCTGTAAAGCAGATGCGATACATCATTGCCCATGAGCAGTACCATCTCAAAAGATTTGACCATGTTGCGAAGCATCTTGCTTTTGCTGCGCTGTGCGTTCATTGGTTTAATCCTCTGGTTTGGGCAGCCTTTATCCTCTCTG
>CALYSH010000245.1 GCA_945485625.1 uncultured Lachnospiraceae bacterium
CACTGTCGAAGGAGGAGCGGCTGACGGAGCTGAGCGGCTTTGCCGCGCTCAAGACCTGATAAAAGAAGCACTCTCCAAGGAGGAATCCCCGGAAAATGCTTCTCTTGATATAAAAACCATGTTTATTCTGGCCATTGCTACCAGCATTGACGCTCTGGCTGTGGGAATCACCTTCGCATTCTTAAGCGTCCGCATCGTTCCCGCCGTCAGCTTTATCGGCATCATCACCTTCACCCTCTCCGCAATCGGTGTAAAGATCGGGAATGTATTCGGTTCCAGGTATAAATCCAAGGCAGAAATCGCCGGCGGCATCATTCTAATCGGTATGGGCATCAAGATTCTTTTGGAGCATCTTGGCGTCTTCGGCTGATTACTTCGCAAACATAACCTTCTCACTGTTAAACATAGCAGTCAGTCCTACGGAAAGAAGGGCAGTCAGTACCAGGTTGGTTACTATCGTTACTGCCAGGTTGGTCAGAGAATAATTGGAGCTGAATACTCCATTCATCATCATAACACTGTTGTAAATCGGGATCAGGAAATGTGTGGTTGCTACATCCTTCACACCTGTAAACATGGGAATCAGACTCACACCTACATTGATTAACATCAAAGGTGAGGTCATGGTTCCTGCCTCCTTCACACTCTTTGCGATAGCTGACATCAGAGCAATAATGGATACCATGACAAGTACGGTGGAGAAAATCACCAGAAGCAGTGCTGCATAGTCCTGCACACCGTAGGAAATGGTAATGCCCTCCATATCCATCGCCATCATCTTCGGCAGGGATATGATGGTTCCGATAAAACTGGAAATACCCGCCAGCAGAGCGATTATGCTCAGGCTGATAATCTTGCCCAGGGCAAGAGAGCTTCTCTTGACGGGAGTAACCAGCAGGGTTGCAATGGTACCCCTCTCCTTCTCCCCGGCAATGGATTCCGGTGCGGTAGAGATACATCCGCTGAAGACAAAGGTCATAATCAGCATGGGAAGCATCATAGCCAGCAGATTTGCCATAAACTCCGACTCCGAAGAGCAATCGTAATCCTTGTCACCTGCATTGATATCCCACTTATTTGCCAGAGTCTCTTCGTACTGACCCAGCACCTGCTTCATCATCTGATAGAAGGATGCGGAATTGGTTTCGGAGGAATTGTAATAAATCTCTACATTGGGAGCCGGTGTACCGCCGGTCACATCATAGGCTGCCATATCCGCCACAAAATTCACAGGGAAAACCATCATTGCGTCGGTTTCGCCTTCCTTAAGCTCCGCCATAATCTTGTCATGGTCTGCGTCTGTCGCAACCGTCCATTCTACGGGAAGCTGGTTCAACATAGGCGCCATCTCTTCCGGCATGTTCTGTACATATACCTTGGATACATAATCCTCGGGAGTGGTCATCTTATTTGCAAGTCCCTCTCCCATAAAGGTGTACATGATATAAATCATTAAGCCCGGCATCAACAATGTGGTAAATACCATTCTCTTATCCCCAAAGAAACGGGCCAGTTCCTTCTTAATAATCACTATGATATCTTTCATTCTGTGTCACCCACCTTCTGTTTATATACATCAAAGAAATGATCCTCCAGGGTCTTTCCCTGACAGATATTCGACAATGTGTCGCATTCCACCATGGTTCCGTCAATCACAATACCGACACGGTCACATATTTTTTCAATCAGACTGAAAATATGTGTGGACACAATGATTGTCTTGCCTTTTTCTTTTAACTCCAGCAGGTAATCGGTTACCACCTTTGCCGTCAGAACATCCAGACCATTGGTAGGCTCATCAAAGATAATAATATCCGGATCGTGTACCAGGGAAATCACCAGTGACACCTTCTGCTTCATACCGGTGGAAAGATTACCAACCTTTACCTCTGCAAACCCATCAATTCCAAAGCGTTCAAAAAGCTGTTTCTTTCGTGCTTCTCTCACAGGCTCTTCAATATTGTAAAGACTGGAAAAGAAATCAAACAGATAATTGGGAGTAAAGAACTCCTCCAGCTTCAATTCACTGGTAAGAAAACCGATTTTACCACGAACCTCCTGGGGACTCTTTACCACACTTGCCCCATCAATCAGGGCATCTCCTGCATCCGGCTTAATCAAAGTTGCCAGCATACGCAGAGTGGTGGTTTTACCCGCACCATTGGGTCCCAACAGTCCGAATACCTCTCCGCGGTATGCGGTAAAGCTCAGATCCTTCACCGCTTCCTTCTTTTTTTCCTTGGTTTTCTCCAGCTTCTGCTGCTTTGCAGAAAGCGTAAAGGTCTTTTTCAGCCCGGAGACTTTCAAGATTTCTTCCATTTCCTTCTCCTCCTATTTCCACTCAGGCAATCAACCCCATTGCCCGGCTTAACATGTACAGCACCAACAAATGTGCCGGATAAAATATATAAAAGAAATATTTTATTTTCAGTCCTCTCTCCCCATTGTAAAAATGAATGGGAATAAATGCCAGCAATACCGTGGGCATCAGCTCACCAATCAGAAACGCAGCACCTGCTGCCCAGGTCATGGTTTTACGGTCTGCAAAGGTCAAATACATAATCACAATAACCAATACTCCAAAAGCGCCGTAATCGGTTTTTAACAGGGCTGCCAGAACACATCCCGCTGCTGCAATGACAACCGAAAGGACCTGGGCAGTTCGCCTGTTTTCCTGTCTTTTTGCAATCCTTTCCATCGCTGTAATGGTCAAAAGGCCAATGGCCATGGTAAAGAATACGTTCTGATATTTAGGATACCATATCGTCCCAAAGATAGCCAGATCAAAGGGAATCTCCGACAAGAATGCAAAAAGGAACAACCGCAATTCATATTTCCACAGACAACGTGTCTTTCCAAAGCCTTCCACCAGCAGAAAGCAAAAGATGGGGAAAGCAATCCTTCCAATGAATCTGCAGGTAAAATATAGTACCTGATGGGAGGAATTCTCCAGAAGAACAGCTCCGAAATGATCAATAAACATGGTAATGATGGCAATCAGCTTCAAAGTGCTTCCGCTCATGCCCTTCTTTTGATTCAAAGCTGCAGCATCCATAAATATTCTCCTCTTCAAAATCTACTATTGATTCTATATGATTCATAAAAGGATTTCCATTCCAAATTTCGCACGATAACAGTGGTAATCGTGTAAAAAATGTTTCATCTGTATATATGTTATATATACACCTTATACAGATATGTGTCAAGAAAAAAATCGGCTGTGAGCCGATTCAGAGTGTAGACAAAGTCCACAGTTTAGGCTGTGGGCTTTTCTTTATGCTTTCA
>CALYSH010000246.1 GCA_945485625.1 uncultured Lachnospiraceae bacterium
ATCGGAAAGCCGATACCCTGTAATCCTGCCGCCTTCCTTCACAAGCCCCACGATGCGTTTTGCATTGGCATCGGGCCGCGGTATTTGATCCAGTGTCTGCTTTACAAGTTCCTGTCTATCCATATTCATCGCTCCTTCCGCCTTAGTTTCTGCCGAAGTACAAAAATTATGTAAATTGACGGTCATATCAAAAAGTGATTGCATGAACAATCCGCCGGTTTCCATTACGAAAACGGGCAGCTTGTTCCATACAGTCGTCTGAATCGTTCTGTTGGACTTGCATTTTTCTTTTGGATGAATTATACTAAAATCATCATATATAAAGGGGGCTCTTTTATGAGATGCTTCACGGGCTTTCAGAAGGGTGTAAATTTGGGCGGATGGATTTCCCAGTTCGCAAAATACGATCCGGAGCACTTTCGCACGTTTATCACGAAAGAGGATATCGCTTATATTGCCAGCCTGGGCTTTGACCATGTCCGCGTCCCGGTGGACTACAATGTTTTGGAGGATGAAGAGGGCAACGCGCTGGAAATCGGCTTTGGCTATCTGAAGAATTGCTTTCAGTGGTGCACGGAGTATGGGCTGAATATGCTCATCGATTTGCACGAATGCTATGGGTATTCCTTTGATCCGCTGAAGAAAGACATGGATCGAAGCAAATTCTTCTACGATGATGCTCTTCAGGCACGCTTTTTAAAGCTATGGGAGCGGATCGCGTCCGAATTCAAGGACTATCCCGACCAGGTTGCCTTTGAACCGCTGAATGAGGTGGTTCTTTGGGAGGTGTTCGATGCCTGGAATAAACTGGTGCGAAAATACATTGAAACCGTCCGGGCCATTGCGCCCAAATCGTGGATTGTAATCGGTGGTGTATGCTACAACAGCGTAATGAGCGTCAAATTGCTGGATCCGCCCTATGATGAGCGTATTGTATATAACTTCCACTGCTATGAGCCAATGATTTTCTCCCACCAGGGCGCCTATTGGATGGAGCAGTTTCCCAGCGATTACCGCATAACCTATCCTCAGCCGGTTGAAGTATACCGGGCAGAAACAAAGAGGATCCTGGGAGAAGAGGGGCCGATTTTCCTTCCTGAGGTTACCCAAATGGGGCCTGAATACTTTGAAATCATTTTCAGAGAGGCGCTTGACGCGGCCCGGGAAAAGAATGTCCCCCTGTACTGCGGCGAATACGGTGTCATTGACCTGGCAGATAATCCCTCCAAAATCCGTTGGCTGAAGGACATTCATTCCGCTTTTGCAAAATTCAGCATTGGTCACGCCCTTTGGAACTATAAGGAAAAGGATTTTGGTTTTGTGGATGATTCTTTTGCTTCTGTAAAGGATCAGTTTATTGCCGTAATTTAATTCCTTCGGGTTTTCGGGACAGAGCTGATTTTCATTGTATCTATGGCGCGCGCTATACCGGGATGGCCGCGGCTGCCGTTTGCCCGTTTAGCGGGATGATCAGGCTGAAACGATTCCCATCTCAATGAAACAATATTGCCACGCTGAAACGATTTCACGGAGAAATGCTTCAGCGTGGCTGTTTTCATATCTTTTCATTTTGGTGAAGCAAAGACGCCGGTTTCAGATCCTGCGGCTGGGGCTGTTGATATGCCACAAGCAAAGAGGACAGACCAGAAAAAAAGAAAAGCCACGATTGCAAATCTGATGAAAATATGCAATAATATATGCAAACAAATGGACGAAAGCGGTGTGCAGATGGAAAAGCATTCAATTCTGGAGCACTATTTTGGTTATCGGGAATTTCGGCCGGGGCAGGAGGAACTGATCAATGGGGTACTTGCCGGGCGGGATGTGTTTGGCATCATGCCCACAGGCGGCGGTAAAAGCATCTGCTATCAGGTGCCGGCAATGCTGCTGCCGGGTGTCACGCTGGTGGTTTCTCCGTTAATCTCTCTGATGCGGGATCAGGTGCTGGCACTGAAAGCAGCCGGTGTTCCGGCGGCTTATATCAATAGTACACTCAATAGCGCACAGATACAGGCGGTGTACCGCAATCTCCTGGCAAGAAAGTATAAGATCGTATACATTGCTCCGGAGCGGCTGGATTACAGCGGTTTTGGCAATGTGGTGTCCCAATTGGAAATATCCTTTGTGGCGGTGGATGAAGCCCACTGTATCTCCCAGTGGGGGCAGGATTTTCGACCCAGCTATCTGCGGATTGTTCATTTCATCGACACACTGCCGAATCGGCCTGTGGTTGGAGCGTTTACCGCTACAGCCACAAAGCAAGTGCGTGAAGATGTGGAACGGATTTTGAAGCTGCGCCAACCTGTGCGTACGGTAACCGGTTTTGACCGTCCGAACCTGTCCTTTGCGGTGATTCATCCGGACCATAAGGATCCGGAATTGCTGCGTATCCTGGCATCCAGAAGGAACAAAAGCGGCATCATTTACTGCGCTACCAGAAAAAAGGTGGAAAGTGTATGCGAAATGCTTCAGCAGTCCGGTTATGGAGCCACCCGGTATCATGCCGGTCTTGACGAAAAAGAAAGAACCTCCAATCAGGAGGATTTTATCCATGACCGAAAGACCGTAATGGTTGCAACCAATGCGTTCGGAATGGGTATCGATAAATCCAATGTGAGCTTTGTCATTCACTATAACATGCCCAAGAGTATCGAAGCCTATTATCAGGAAGCAGGCCGCGCAGGCCGGGATGGTGCCGATGCGGAGTGTATCCTGTTATATCATAGTTCCGATGTGACTACCGCGAAATTTCTGATCAATTGTTCCGCTGACAATGAGGAACTGGATTTGGCAGAGCGGGAGACCATTCGCCTGCAGGATATGGAACGGCTTGCAATGATGGTGGGCTACTGCAAAACAAAAGAGTGCCTGCGGGGCTACATTCTGGATTATTTTGGGCAGGAACACCCGGAAGCATGCGGAAACTGCGGTAATTGCAGTGCGGAATTTGAAACGGTGGATATTACCCGGGAGGCGCAGATGATCCTGTCCTGCGTCAAGCGTATCCATGATAAGCTGGGATACAATGTTGGAATTGCGGTGATTGCCCGGGTTTTGCAGGGCAGCAAAGAGAAAAAGCTGCTGCAAGCAGGATTGGATGAACTGTCTACCTACGGCCTGCTGAAGACCACCGGCAGAACGCAGATCCGTGCTATGGCAGACCATTTGGTGGGATTGGGATATTTACGGACAGAATCGGAGCATCAGACGGTACAGCTAACGCCGAAGGCATCTCAGGTGCTCTACCATGGGCAGACTGTGCAGATGCTG
>CALYSH010000247.1 GCA_945485625.1 uncultured Lachnospiraceae bacterium
TGGTTCCGCGTCCGCAAACAATTCAAAAAATTAGGCGAGACGGTGCTATGCCTCCTGTCATCACGGGATATCAATATGCGGGGAGGTTTTTTATGGCATTGGTAGTGCTTGATGCCGGCCATGGAGGCGCGAACCCAGGCGCCACGTATCAGGGACGGCAGGAAAAGGATGATACCCTGGCTCTGGCTTTGGCAGTGGGTGGAATTCTGGAAGAAAACGGAGTGGACGTTTACTATACCCGGACCCGGGATGTGTACGAGAGCCCTGCGGAGAAGGCGTTGGAGGCAAATGATGTGGGGGCGGATTACTTTGTATCCATCCACCGCAATTCCAGTCCTTATCCAAATCAGTATACCGGGGTGGAAAGTCTGGTTTACAACCAATACGGTCAGGCTGCGGTTCTGGCAGATAATATCAATAGGGAACTGGAAAAGGTGGGCTTTGAGAATCAGGGGGTGAACGAGAGAACCAATCTTGCGGTGCTCAGAAGGACCCGAATGCCTGCGGTTCTGGTGGAGGTAGGGTTCATCAATACGGATGCGGACAACCGATTGTTTGATGAACGGTTTGATGAAATGGCCCAGGCGATAGCCAGGGGAATCCTGATGAGCCTTGCATAGTGATTTCCATGGCTCTGAATAGTTACAGATGGCAATAAATGGGCAGAAAAAAGCATGTTTTCATTAGCTTTTTTCTGCCTTTTTTTCTATTATGATAATTAGGGGGGAGATGGACCCTGCATACTTTGGAATTACATGGAGGAAACAGGATGAAAAAGGAAAATTACCGCAATATTTTCGCAGAAATCGGTAAGAGTGAACAGGAGATCCAGGAACGTTTAAAGGAAGTGGTGGACACCTTCTTTTACGGAGAGGATAAAGTGTATTTTCCGGTAGGCGACGATATGGCTTACATAGAGGATACAGGCAATCATGATGCCAGAACAGAGGGGATGTCCTACGGTATGATGATGTGTGTGCAGCTTGATATGAAGGAAGAGTTTGACCGCCTCTGGAAGTGGGCGAAGACCTATATGTGGATGGAGGATGGTTACAATGAAGGCTATTTTGCATGGTCCTGTGCGGTAACCGGCGAAAAGAATGCCAACGGTCCCGCGCCGGACGGTGAGGAATTTTTTGCAATGGCATTGTTCTTTGCATCCCACAGATGGGGGGACGGAGAAGGAATCTTTGATTATTCTACCCAGGCAAAAGAGATTTTAAGGGCTTGTCTGCATAAGGGAAGCGAGGGGAGACCCGGTACTCCCATGTGGAATCTGGAGAACAAGCAGATTCTGTTTGTTCCCGGTGTAAACTTTACGGACCCCTCCTATCATTTGCCTCATTTTTATGATTTGTTTGCACAGTGGGCTTATGAGGAGGACCGTCCCTTCTGGGCGGAGGCGGCAAAGGTAAGCCGTGAGTATTTAAGAATCGCCTGTCATGAGGTGTCCGGTATGAATTCTGAATATGCGGAGTTTGACGGCTCTCCCATGAGCAGACAGTTGTCCTGGTCTTCGGACAGACATGACTGGTTTTATTCCGATGCATATCGTACTGCGGCAAATATCGGTCTGGATTATGAGTGGAGCGGCATTGATGTGGGACAGCTTAAGGCGGTGGAGCGCCTTCAGTATACACTGGGCGTTACAAACCGCAACAATCCCTATCGTGTATATGAGGTGGATGGTACACCCCTTAACATTCCGGCACTTCATCCCCTTGCAATCCTGGCAACCACCGCTCAGGCTTCTCTTGCCGTGGAGGGACCTTTGTCCTTAAACAGCTCCGATGAAACCAAGGCTCTGGCTGCGGAGTGGGTGGCAAAGTTCTGGAATGAGCCCATGCGTACCGGAAACAGAAGATACTATGACAATTGCTTATACCTGTTCAGCTTTTTGGCACTGAGCGGAAATTACAGAGTTTATTAATCAGGAGGATGGAAAGATGGAAGGACCGAAAGCACCGAAGGATCCAACTGCCAAGGGCAGCAGCTTTTATATCTGCAGACAGAAGGATATCGCAGGAAATCCCACACCGGACGGAAGAGGAATTCAGTTTATTTATTTGAATGACGTGCGATTGATCACCTTTGCACAGATGGTGGGTAATATTACGGATGAGGATATGCTGGAGCATTTAAAGACCGCACAGGGCTTCTTAAGTATGGTGGCAGGTATCGGTGTCAGTGTACTGGCGGATGACCAGAATCAGACAGTGGATTTTGCGTTCCAGATGTATGGAAAGACCGACCCGAATCACTCCGGAGATACCATAAAGATTTCTGTGAAACCGGACGGAATGGAGACTATTATCTGGCTGGATGATTACACCTGGACCGATGACAATGATGTGGTAGGACAGATGCGCTTTGAGTTTGACAGACCGGAGCAGCTGGCTACTGTGGATGTGAGACTGTATCTGAGGGAAGGCTTTACCGCCCCGGAGCAGGAGGAGTGCGGAAGGATTGATATAGAGTCTCCTTTTTATCAGAAGATGATGGAGAGATCCCTGCTCAGTATGGGCAACTACGCAAGAGTAAAGCGGGTGATTGAAAAGGCAAAGAGAGGGGAAGAGGTTACCATTGCATTCATCGGCGGTTCCATTACCCAGGGTGCAGGTGCCATTCCCATTCATTTAAAGAGCTATGCCTATCAGACCTGGGAGAAATTTAAGGCTGCCTTTGGTGAGAATGTAAAGCTCATCAAGGCCGGTGTGGGCGGTACTCCCTCCGAGCTGGGTATGGTACGTTTTGACCGGGATGTACTCCGTGAGGGCAAGGTAAATCCTGATATGGTGATAATTGAGTTCGCCGTGAACGATGAGGGAGATGAGACCAAGGGTCTCTGCTACGAAAGTCTTGCAAGAAAATGTCTGGATTTGTCCCCGGATACTGCGGTTGTGTTATTATTTGCAGTCTTTGCAAACGATTGGAACCTGGAAGAGAGACTCTGTCCGGTAGGCGAGCGCTATGAGATTCCCATGGTCAGTGCAAGACAGGCAGTGGTAGAGCAGTTCTATCACAAGCCGCACACCGGAAGAGTTTCGACCAAGAGCCAGTCCTTCCCTGATCCCTACCCTCCCACCAAAACGCACCAAAATATTATGGCAGACTGCCTGATGCATTTCTTCAGGAAGGTGGATGAGGCTCCCCTGTGCGAGGATGTGGACTGGGCATCGAAGGAGCCGGTATTCGGTACCGATTTTACGGATATCCATCTGTTGGATAAGGAAATGAACATGGATGCGGTCAT
>CALYSH010000248.1 GCA_945485625.1 uncultured Lachnospiraceae bacterium
ATAAGTATACCCTCCGGAAAAGAAAATGTCCATATTTGGGAAAAAGACTTGCATCTTTTTTGGGTTCGTTTTATTCTAATACATAAACATATTCAAAGAGGGCGGAAATATGCAGATTTTGGGACTGAACAAGACTACGCTTTTGGATTATCCGGAGCATGTGGCAGCAACGGTGTTTACCGGTGGTTGTAATTTTCGATGTCCTTTTTGTCACAATATGGACCTGGTACTTGGGGAGGTTGAGCCGGCGCTGAGCACGGAGGATTTTTTTGCCTTTCTGGAGAAGCGGAAGGGAATTCTGGACGGGGTATGTATTACCGGAGGAGAGCCTACCCTGCAAAAGGACTTGCCGGACTTTATCCGAGGAATCAGGGATAAGGGATATCTGGTGAAGCTGGATACAAACGGGTATCGTCCGAAGGTGCTGGAGGAACTGCTTCGGGAAAACCTTCTGGACTATGTAGCCATGGATATTAAGAGCAGTGTGGAGAATTATCCCCGGGTAACCGGAATGGCAGATTTGGATGTGACCGGGATTCAGGAGAGCGTTTCGCTTTTGAAGAGTGCAGGTATTCCTTATGAATTTCGGACCACAGTGGTCAAAGGACTTCACCGGATAGATGAATTTGATGAAATCGGAAGATGGCTTCAGGGAGCAGAAGCATATTTTCTGCAGGCGTTTCGGGAGAATGAAAAGGTGCCGGATAAATCGCTTTCTTCCTTCTCAGAGGCGGAAATGAGGGAAATGAAGCAGTTGGCGGAGCGCTATATCGAAAGAGTGGAGCTTCGGGGAATATAGAGGTGACATACATGAAAGAAATGAAGAAACTGATAGGTGATAAAGCATTTTATGCAATGGTGCTGTCAGTGGCAGTACCCATGATGGTACAGAATGGTATCACAAACTTTGTGGGACTTCTGGATAATATTATGGTGGGTCGTGTGGGCACCGAGCAGATGTCCGGTATCGCTATTGTGAATCAGCTGTTGTTGGTATTTAATCTGGCGATTTTCGGAGCTTTGTCCGGTGCGGGCATTTTCGGCGCGCAGTTTTATGGTTGTAAGGATATGGAAGGTGTGCGACACACCTTTCGTTACAAATGGTATATCTGTCTGGGATTGACCCTGCTGGGGATTCTGGTGCTTCTTGGCTTTGGGGAGAATCTGATTTTACTTTACCTTCACGGAGAGGATAATCTTCCGGCATTGGAAACTACATTGTTCTACGGAAAGAAATATTTGTGGGTGATGATTTGGGGGTTGCTACCCTTCAGCGTGGAACAGGTGTACAGCAGTACCCTGCGTGAATGCGGTGAGACGGTGGTACCCATGCGAGCCGGTATCGTTGCGGTATTTGTGAATCTTTTCCTGAATTATATCCTTATTTTCGGGCATTTCGGATTCCCGGCACTGGGTGTGGAGGGTGCCGCTATTGCAACCGTTATCTCCCGATATGTACAGGCTGCCATTGTAATTGTGTGGACCCATACCCATGCGGAACGGGTAGCATTTATCAAGGGAGCATATCAGAAGCTTTCGATTCCCGGACAACTGGCCTGGAAGGTGACTCTGACAGGAACGCCTTTGATGATTAATGAGATTCTCTGGTCCGCCGGAATGGCTTTCCTGATGCAGTGCTATTCCTGGCGCGGTCTGGATGTGGTGGCAGGTATGAATATTTCCGGTACCATTACCAACCTGTTTAACGTGGTATTCATGGCACTGGGAAGTTCGATTGCCATTATTGTTGGACAGCTGTTGGGAGCAGGAGAAATGGAAGAAGCAAAGGATTCGGACACAAAGCTGATTGCATTCTCCGTGGCGTCCGGTGCAGCCATCGGATTGCTTCTGGTAATTCTGGCTCCGCTCTTTCCCATGCTTTACAATACAACGGATGTGGTGAAGGATTTGGGATGTAACTTTATTCGCGTGGCCGGTGCGTGCATGCCCCTTCATGCATTCATGCATGCCAGCTACTTTACCATCCGCTCCGGTGGAAAGACGGTAATTACTTTTTTGTTTGACAGCGTATATTTGTGGGTAATCAGCATTCCGGTGGCATATTGCTTAAGTCATTTTACCGGAATGCCGATTACGCCCCTGTACCTTTGCTGTAATCTGATCGATTTGATAAAGTGTACGGTTGGTTTTGTTTTAGTGAAAAAGGGTGTCTGGTTAGAGAACATTGTTGGGCAGGGAAAGTAAGTCCCTGCCTTTTTCACAATCCATGGCATTCTGCAGGGTGGTCTCTGCAATGTTTTCCAAAGCCTCCCTGGTGAAGAAGCCCTGATGGGAAGTAATCATTACATTAGGGAAGGACAATAATCTGGCAGTGGTGGAGTTTTCCAGGATTTCCTCAGAGCGGTCCTCAAACACATTTGCGGATTCCTCCTCATACACGTCCAGTCCCACCCCGGCGAATTTATGCATGCGAATGCCTTCGATCAGGTCCTGTGTTTTTACTAGGGCACCCCTGGAGGTATTGACAAGAATGACGCCGTCCTTCATCTGACGGATGGTGTCTATGTTAATCATATGATAAGTGTTGTCCATGAGAGGACAGTGAAGGGAAATCAAATCCGAGGTGGCCAACAGCTCTTCCAGGGATACATACTCCACAAAATCCTTCAGAGATTCATTTGGATATACATCGTAAGCGATGACACGCATGCCGAAGCCCTTGGCGATCCGGCACATGGCGGCACCGATTTTGCCGGTACCGATGATGCCGGCGGTTTTCTGATAGAAGTTAAAGCCCATGAGTCCGCTTAGGCTGAAGTCATTTTCCCGCACCTTGTTGTAGGCCTTGTACAGACGACGGTTGCAGGCCAGTGCCAGAGCCATGGCGTGCTCTGCTACTGCCTCGGGAGAGTATCCGGGTACACGCAGGACGCCCATGCCCAATTCTCTTGCTTTCTCCAAGTCTACATTATTAAATCCGGCGCAGCGAAGGAGGATGAAGCGTACCCCCTTCATATGAAGGATTTCCAGGGTGGAAGCACCTACCTCGGAGCTTACGAAGGCACAGACTGCGTCGAACCCTTCCGCCAGGGATGCGGTTCGGGAATCCAGGTCGGATTTGGTGTATTCAATAGTGATTTCCGGGTAGTCCTTCAATGCTTTGTCAAAGGATTCCTTGTCATAGCTTTTGGTATCGTAAAATAGTATCTTCATGTTGATGTTCCTTTCTATGTGAATTTATGATTTGTCCTGGAAGCCGGATGCAGAGACTAATAATTTG
>CALYSH010000249.1 GCA_945485625.1 uncultured Lachnospiraceae bacterium
TTGTTTGCATCAGTTTACCCTATTTTGGGCGAAACGTCAAATGGAGAGTCGGTTTGGCTTTACAAATGGCGGGAAATTCGTACAATAGGAGTATGGAGGAACAAAGGATGCGCAGGGTACTTTTGGTGGAGGATGATAAAAGAATTACATCTTCTCTTACGGAATTCCTGGCTACAGAGGGGTATGCAGTCATGGCTGCGTCCGGACAGAGGGAAGCCATGGCACTTATGAAGACCCAGGTCTTTGATCTGGTACTGTTAGATATCTGTCTGGACCAGGGGGATGGTTACCTGGTGTGCAGGGCAATCAAGGAGCAGTACACGATTCCGGTGATTTTTCTCACTGCTTCGGATGATGAGAACAGTATTGTGAATGGTTTTGATACCGGAGCAGATGATTATATTACCAAGCCCTTTAAACCCAGGGAGCTTTTATCCAGAATGGAGAATGCCTTCCGAAGGTACGGCAGTGGGAAAAACATTTTATCTGTGGGGAACATCACCATGGATGTGGATAAGGGAATTGTAAAAAAGGAAGGGGCAGAAATTGTTTTGTCTGCCCTGGAGTACCGGATTTTATATTATATGCTGTCGATCCGGCGGATTCTGCTGTCCCGGGAAAAGCTGCTGGAGCAAATCTGGGACATTGCCGGGGATTATGTAAATGATAATACCCTGACGGTATATATCAAACGAATTCGGGAAAAGATTGAGGACGATCCTGCAGAGCCAAGGATCATTAAGACGGTGCGGGGCATCGGGTATCGGGTGGACTTATGATGAAATTATTACGGAATCCGGAAATGATATTTGTTACCCTTCTGTTGGCCTGTGGGGCAGTGGTCTTTACCGTCACAGCCTTCCTGTGCGGTGGCTCTTTGGGCTGGCTGATGGTTTCTGCCTGGGTATTCTTTCTGTTGTGTTTTTACATTTTTACGTGGAGAAGATATGCCGCCATTGCGAAGCTGAGCAGCTCTATTGACCGTATCCTCCATGGGGAGGAGCTTTCGATAGCAGACAGCCGGGAAGGGGAGCTGTCCGTCCTTCACAGTGAGCTGCAGAAGATGTTAAACAGACTGGGAGAACAGGCGGAGGCACTGAAAAAGGATAAGGTTGGCCTGAGCAACGGACTGGCGGATATTTCCCATCAGCTCAGGACGCCGTTAACATCCATGAATCTGACAGTGTCCATGCTTAGAAATCCTGATTTGGCACCGGAGAGACGGCTTACGCTGTTGCGGGAATTATCCCAGAGCCTGTCCAGAATGGACTGGCTGGTGGAGACTCTGTTGAAGCTGTCCAAAATTGACGCAGGAACCGCAGTGTTTCGGAAGGAAAAGGTATTGGCCCGTGAGCTTCTGGAAAAGGCCGGCGAGACATTGCTGATTCCCATGGAATTGAAGGAACAGCAGCTGATTCTTTCTGTTGAAGAAGAAAGCTTTCTGGGGGATTTACAGTGGAGCAGTGAGGCAATGGGAAATATTCTGAAAAACTGTATGGAGCATACGGAGGTGGGAGGAATCATCCGTGTGGAGGTTTCAGAGACCGCCCTCTATACCCAGTTTGTTATCTCGGACAATGGACCCGGGTTCTGTCCGGAGGATATCCCCCATCTGTTTGAACGCTTCTATAAGGGAAGCAATGCCTCTCCGGAGTCGGTGGGTATCGGGCTGGCCCTTGCCAGGAGGATTGTTCAGGAACAAAACGGTGTGCTCAATGCGGCAAACGGAACGCAGGGCGGAGCACAGTTTACCATACGGTTTTATAAAGGGGTAGTATAGGGGTGGAACGGAGGAAAAGTTGGGTGCAAAGAAAAGTGGCAATTCGGTGAAAATGTGTCACCGGATTGTCACTTTTCTTTGTTATGCTTACTGTATACAATAAAGCTGAAGTGCTCAAGCAGGGCATTTCATTTCATCCGGGAAGCTGTTTTGCAGTTCCCGGTGCTGGAAAGGGTAGGACAGTATATGGAAATCTTAAGAATGGAACATCTGACCAAGGTTTACGGGAAGGGGGAGAATCAGGTCCGGGCGGTGGACGATGTTTCCTTCTCGGTGGAGAAGGGGGAATTTGTGGCAATCATCGGGCCTTCCGGCTCCGGGAAATCCACACTGCTGCATATTCTGGGAGGAGTGGACAGACCCACCTCGGGGAAGGTCATTATGAACGGGCAGGATGTATATGCCCAGGATGAGGATCAGCTGGCGATTTTCCGCCGCAGACAGGTGGGACTGATCTACCAGTTTTACAATCTGATCCCGGTGCTGAATGTGGTGGAGAATCTGACACTGCCGGTACTGATGGATAACCGGGAAATCAATGAAGAACGGTTGAAGGAGCTGCTTCAGGTACTGGGGCTGGAAAGGCGTAAAAAGAATCTTCCCAACCAGCTGTCGGGGGGACAGCAGCAGAGGGTGTCCATCGGAAGAGCCCTGATGAATGCACCGGCAGTGGTGCTGGCGGATGAGCCTACGGGAAATCTGGATTCCAAAAACAGTCAGGAGATTGTGGAGCTTTTGAAATATTCCAATCAGAAATATGGTCAGACCATGATCGTAATAACCCATGATGAGTCCATTGCGCTTCAGGCGGACCGGGTGATTGCCATCGAGGATGGGCGGATTGTCCGTGACCAACGCATCCGGGAGGTGAAGTAACGTGAATGTATTTCATAAATTTACCCGGGAATGCTTAAAGAAAAATAAGGTGCGTTCCATTGTGACCATAATCGGTATCACCTTGTCCACCGCAATGGTTACTGCGGTGATTCAGGCGGCGAGCAGCGGAATAAGCTTCTTAAAAAACCGGGAGATTGCCAGTAGAGGTGCCTATCACCTGATGTTTGATGGCCTTACCCTGGAGGAAACCGATACTGTACTGGGGATGGATGAGATTTTGAAATACAGCTCCATGCAGGAGGTTGGCTGGGCCGGGGATATCGGCAGTACCAACCCGGATAAGCCCTATCTGCTCATTGAGGCCATAGAGCCGGATTTAACGGAGTTGCTTGCCGTGAAGCTGATTTCCGGTCGTATGCCGGAAGCTCCAGATGAAATCCTCCTGCCCTACCACTTAAGCAGCAACGGAGGGGTGGAGCACCAATTGGGCGATGTGCTGACACTTGCGGTTGGGAAGCGTGTGGCTGCAGGAAGCGGTTTCCTGTTAGACGGCTCCAATCCCTTCCTGGAGGGTGAGGAGGAGATTGTGGATACAGTATCCAGAACCTACCGTGTGG
>CALYSH010000250.1 GCA_945485625.1 uncultured Lachnospiraceae bacterium
AGATGGCATATGGGAAAGAGGACCCGTCCCGAAATGAGCATAAAAGTGGGATGAAAATCCCACGATATGCGAATAGCGGGTCGGATTGCGGGAGTGCGAAGCAGGGAGCAATCCGAGAGTATCATGGAGATGGCATATGGGAAAGAGGACCCGTCCCGAAATGAGCATAAAAGTGGGATGAAGAGAATGGAGGATTGTGTATGTTACGGTCGAATGTGTTTGATTATATCAACGTTTTGGACAAGGCTGCAGATGCCAGCTGGCTTCGTAACGAGGCCATTGCCAATAACATAGCAAATGTGGATACTCCTTACTATAAACGACAGGATGTTTCCTTTGAGACCGAGTTAAAAAAGGCTTTGGGAAGCAACCGCTTTGAGTCTATGGATGAAAAGGTTTCCAGGATAGATACCGCTACCCTGAATCCGCAGCCCTATACGGATTATCCGGGATTTTCCTATCGCCTGGATCACAATAATGTAGATATTGATCAGGAAAATGTATATCTGGCGGAGAATCAGTTAAAGTACCAGGGTCTGATGGCAGGAATACAGAGCGAGATTAACAACCTGAAAACGGTTATGAAGTAAAGTAGAGGAGGGAAAGAGTCATGAGTATGTTTTCTTCTTTTGACATCAATGCATCCGGTCTGACCGCACAGCGTTACAGAATGGATGTTATATCCGAGAATGTGGCAAATGCCAATACCACCAGAACTGCGGACGGTACACCCTATCGCCGTAAGGTAGTCTGCTTTGAACAGAAGGGAGCCCAGACTCCTTTTGGCAAGGTGCTGGGTGACATCACCTCCTCACAGTACAGCGGACAGGGAGTGAAGGTCAGTGCACTTATGGAGGATACGGAGACCGAGATGCGCATGGTATACGATCCCTCCCATCCCGATGCGGATGAGAATGGTTATGTAACCTATCCAAACGTAAATATTGTATCCGAAATGACGGATTTAATTGATGCTTCCAGAGCATATGAAGCCAACGCCACTGCTTTCACGGCAAGTAAATCCATTGCCCTGCAGGGCTTGCAGCTGGCACAGCAGTAAGGGAGCATAAGCGGAACGAATGAGTAAATGAGGTCCGGTAAATATCGTAGCCCCGGGAAACGGCAGGGGAATGATATGAGGACAGAAACGGAGTAAGAGATGGATTTAACGGCGATCAGTGCATTGCGGGCGGTTGGGAATACTTCATCGGTAGTGAGTGTAGCACCACTTACCGGCACCTATCTGGATACAAACGATGCGGCACAGGGCACCATGTTTGACAGTATACTGAATTCGGCAATCGACAGTATCAAAACCACCAATGCCTATTTGTCCGATGCAGAGAATGAAGAGATAAAATTTGCTCTGGGTGAAGTGGACAATACCCATGATCTGGCCATTGCACTTCAGAAGGCTTCCACAGCTCTTCAGTATACGGTGGCGGTGCGGGATAAGTTTTTGGAAGCGTACAGAGAAATCATGCAGATGCAGATTTAAATTAAGGGAGAGAAACCGTTATGGATAAGCTCAAGGAATTGTGGGCGAAGGTTTTGGCCTGGTGGAACCGGTTCACGACCAAACAAAAGACAATCATAATTATTATATCGACCGCAGTTGTTTTTACCTTCGTGATTATTTTCTATGTGTTCAGTCAACCGAAGTATGTACGCCTGTTAGACTGTGAAACCACGGCAGATGCGGCGAAGGTCATTGATGTACTGGAAAAGAATCAAATCGGATATCAGACCAGTGCGGATGGCCTGAAGATTGATGTGCTGGCGGACAAGCAGTCTGTGGCAAGTATTGCTTTGGGAGCGGAAGGACTGGTCAGCAAAAGCTATGACCCCAAGGAAGTTTTGTCGGGCGGTCTGACCACAACCTCCTCCGATAAGGAGAAGCTGTGGGGAACCTATCTGGAAAGTAAGCTGGCAAGCGACCTGGAGGATCTGAACAATGTAAAAAGTGCCACGGTTACGTTACATATTCCGGAAAAAAAGGGTACCCTGCTGCAGGAGAGACAGGAGTCTTCGGCATGGATTCAGCTGGAAACAGACGGGGTCTTCACCTCTGCCAATGCCACTACCATCGCGAAATCTGTTGCAACTGCCCTTGGAAATGAGACAACTGCAAATATTACCATTATGGATCAGAATGCAAATCTGTTGTTCGCAGGCGGTGATGATTACAGTTCTGCCGGCATTGCAAACTCCATGCTGGAGCTTCAGAAGCAGGCTCAGTCCATGGTAGCGAACCAGGTAAAAAATGTATTGTATCGTACCAATCAGTTTGACAATATTGAAGTAACCAGTCATTTGAATATGGATTTTGCCAATTATGAGAAGACGGTGAGCGAGTATTATGCAAATCCCGGAAGAGACGAGGGAATGATCTCCTCGGAGAGAGAGTACGAATCCGAGAATTCCAGCTCTGTGGGCGGTGTGCCCGGTACTCCCTCCAATGACGGAACCGTCATGGTAAACCCGGATTCCGGCAACAACAGTTCTTCCCAGTCTGAGAAGGAAATCAATCGTTTGCCGAATCAGTCCATTGAAAAGACCATCAGCCCTGCGGGAAGCATTAAGCTGGATTCCTCATCCATCTCCATTGCCATGATCCAGTATCGTGAGATCCGTGAGGAGGATGCCAAGCTTCAGGGATATCTGGATGGAACGAGCTGGAAGGAATATAAGCTGGCAAACGACAAGGATATTAAGATGGAGGTGGACGAGGATTATTATGCCATGGTGTCAAATGCCTCCGGTATTCCGGTGGATAACATTACCATTATGGCTTTTGAGTCCCCTGTAGTTGTTGATAAAGAGAAGCTGAATCTGGATTGGAACAGTATCTTAAGTATTATTTTATTTGTGGTAATATTGGGTCTCCTGGCTTTCGTGGTCCTGCGAAGCATGAAGCAGAAGGATGCTGTTATCGACGAGGAAGAGGAGCTTTCTGTGGAAAGTCTGCTACAATCCAACCCGGAGAGCGAGCTGGAGGATATTGATTTGGAGACCAAGTCGGAAACCAGAAAGATGATTGAAAAGTTTGTGGATGAAAATCCGGAGGCGGCTGCTGCTCTTTTGCGGAACTGGCTGAACGCAGATTGGAATTAGTGGAGGGAATCCTATGGCACGTGGTGGAAGAGACGGTGAGATTTCCGGACTTCAGAAAGCAGCGATTCTGCTGATTTCGCTGGGACCGGAGCGCTCTGCCGGAATATTTAAACACTTAA
>CALYSH010000251.1 GCA_945485625.1 uncultured Lachnospiraceae bacterium
GTTTATTCTGTAAAGATATTCAAGGTTGTTTTTCCTTTGATTCCTTCCACTGCGGCCCCGTCGGTAAACTGCCACATCTGATAATATCCGTCATACAAGGGCTCATTTCGGTAATCCGCAATCCATATAACATAGGAGCTTAGCTCCTCCGCAGTCAGATAATGCTTTATCCAAAGTCGTGGAGCATATATCCCGGCAGTGTATCCTGCACCCTCCACGGTATCACAGAATGCCTTACAAATCTGTGTTCGCTCCTCCACGCTCAGGTGCGCGGCTCTGGCATCTGCTCCTGCATTATCCAGCATGAAAAAGATTGGGTAATCCGGTTTGTCCAGGAGTCGTATCTCCTCCAGTACCATGGAGGCCTCTTCCACCGCCTCCCTTTCATTGATTGCCTGGGAGAAAAAGGAAATGCCCCCGGGCATCCCTGCTGCCATCATTTCCTTCCAGTTCCGTTCAAAATTGGGGTCACGAATCAATTCTCCCGTGTTGCTTCCGCGGTATCCCACGCGCACAATGCCAAAGTCCACACCTGCACTCTTCACATCGGACCAGTGGATTTCACCCTGTTTCGAAGATACATCCACACCGATCTTTTTTCCTTCGGGACTTTCGGGGAACCGGGCAGACTCCGAAGAATCTCTGTCTGCAGCAGCCTGAGGATTTCTGGTATCTTCCTTCCCGTCAATTTCATCCTCATTTCGCACCAAGCAGGAAATGTCCTCGATGGCCACATATTCCAGCTTGTCCTTGACCTGTACGCCCAGGCTTTCTGTAGGGATCACATACCCCTCCACCGGCAACAGCTGTAAGGAATAGGCTCCGGGCTCCAGATTGTTGATGGTAATTCTGCCATCCCGGTCCGAATCCCGATATTCCTCACCACTTCCAAGCTTTACCAGGAAAGGTACACCCGTTACGGACTCCCCCGTGGAATCCACAATCTGAAGCCGGATATCTCTTTCCACAGAGAAAGCCCACAGACTAAGCTTCGGCATTTCCGTCTGAATCGCATCCCCAGACAACTCTTCCTTATCAAAGAAATCCTCGTCGTTCAGAAAAGCCTTCAGGTCTGTCCCAGCCTGACCGGCTTCTTTATCAGCGGCATTCCCCGGGTTGGTCTGCACAGAAGGCTTCCCGGGTGCTGCTCCCTTCGAACCGGTTTTCTGCTCCCGGTTTAAGCCCCAGACCAGCAACACCACCAACATCACCACCAATACCGCTACGGTAATGGCAGTACGTTTTAACTTAGAGTCCATTTGCTACCTCTACCAGATATTTTCCATAGTTGGTCTTCATCAGGGGCTCTGCCAGCTTTAACAGCTGCTCCTTATCGATGAAGCCTCTCTTGTACGCAATCTCTTCAATACAGGATACATATAATCCCTGTCTCTTCTGGAAGGCTGCCACGAAATCTGCCGCATCCAGAAGGGCATCATGATTCCCCGTATCCAGCCATGCAAAGCCTCTTCCCAGAGTCTCCACCATCAGGGTTCCTCTTCTTAAATACTCATTGTTGATACTGGTGATTTCAATCTCTCCTCTGGCGGAGGGCTTTACATTCTTTGCAATCTCCACTACATCGTTGTCATAGAAGTACAGTCCCGGTACCGCATAGTTGGACTTCGGGTTCTCCGGCTTCTCCTCGATGGATAATGCCTTTCCGTTCTCATCAAACTCTACCACACCATACTCCCTGGGGTCTCTTACATAATAACCGAAGATGGTTGCACCCTTCTCACGGGCTGCCACCTCCCTAAGCACCTTGGAAAAGCTCTGGCCGTAGAAAATATTGTCTCCCAGTACCAGTGCCACACGGTCAGTCCCGATAAACTTCTCCCCGATAATGAAGGCATCTGCAAGTCCTCTGGGGTAATCCTGTACCGCATAGCTGATTTCCATGCCCAGCTGATGTCCGTCTCCCAGGAGCTCTTCAAACACAGGCAAATCCCTGGGTGTGGAGATAATCAGAATCTCCCGGATTCCAGCCAGCATCAAGGTGGACAGGGGATAATAAATCATGGGCTTGTCATACACCGGCATAATCTGTTTGCTGATGGCCTTGGTTAAGGGATAGAGGCGGGTACCGCTTCCTCCCGCTAAAATAATACCTTTCATGGGTTCTTCCTCGCTTTCTCACCGTTCATCCGGTGGAGATGATTCATCATTCCGTAAGCATGTTGCGTAAAATGTACATACCACCGCAGGCACGCTCTCGCTACCATTCGCTCGTAACGGTACTAAAGCCCGAAAGAACCGGGCTTAAGGACCGACGGCGAATGAGTGCACTGCTTATGGTATTGTACATTTCGTGCAACATGCTCCGGAATCAATTATCTTCCCTCATACATATCCGCATAATACTTTTGATAATCTCCGCTGGTCACGTTCTTCATCCAGTCCTCATGCTCACAGTACCAGGCAATGGTCTTCTTGATGCCTTCCTTGAACATGGTCTCGGGATACCAGCCAATCTCTGCCTTAATTTTATCCGGGGCGATGGCATAACGTCTGTCATGGCCCTTGCGGTCCTCCACGTAAGTAATCAGGCTCTTGTTGATATGAGCCTTTCTGGGGTCACTGTCCGGAAGCATCTCCTGTAAGGTCTCCAGAATAATCTCGATAATTTCAATATTTCTCTTCTCATTATGGCCGCCGATGTTATAGGTCTCGAACAGTCTGCCCTGCTCCTGTACCATATCGATTGCCTTGGCATGGTCCTCCACATACAGCCAGTCACGGACATTCTTACCATCCCCGTAAACGGGAAGACTCTTACCCTGCAATGCATTGTTGATCATTAAGGGAATCAGCTTCTCCGGGAACTGGTAAGGTCCGTAGTTATTGGAGCAGTTGGTAATATTTGCAGGAAAATGGTAGGTATCCATGTAGGACTTTACCAGCATGTCCGAGCTTGCCTTACTTGCGGAGTAAGGACTGTGGGGATCGTAGGGAGTGGTCTCATAGAAGAATGCATTGTCATCATCCGGCAGAGTACCGTACACCTCGTCGGTGGAAACATGCAAAAACTTCTTGCCCTCCTTGAAGGTGCCGTCGGGCAGCTCCCAGGCTGCTTTCGCACAATTTAACATCACCGCAGTACCCATTACATTGGTCTGTACAAAGACCTCGGGATTTTTGATACTTCTGTCCACATGGCTTTCTGCTGCGAAATGTACCACACGGTCGATATCGTTCTCTGCAAAAATCTTTGCAATTGCCA
>CALYSH010000252.1 GCA_945485625.1 uncultured Lachnospiraceae bacterium
ATTATCCGGGGAGAAATCAAGGATCCCCGGTTCAGTCCCTGGACCAGTGTGGTGGCGGTGGAGGTGGCTCCCGATTTGAAGAGCTGCAAGGCATGGATCAGTGTACTTGGAGGCGAGGAAGCAAGAGAAGCGACCTATAAGGGCCTGGTAAGTGCCACCGGTTTTATTAAGTGCCAGCTTGCCAAAAAGATTAATCTGAGGAATACGCCGGAAATCACTTTTGTGATGGACCAGTCCATTGAATATGGCGTAAATATGTCCCGGAAGATTGATGAGGTAATCTCTCGTGATGAGGCAAATGCTGTACGGGATGAGGAAAACGAAGCAGAGGATGAGGCATGAATTTAAGAAAAGAATGTGAAGGAGCCAAGCGCATTGGTATCAGCGGACACATCCGACCGGATGGGGACTGCGTGGGAGCCTGCCTGGCTCTGTCTCTGTATCTGAAGAAAATGATGGAAGCCGCGGAAGTGAAGGTGTTCCTGGAGGAGCCTTCCTCTGTGTTTGAAAGTCTGAAGGGCTTTGAAGAAATTGACAGCAGTTTCCCCGATGAGGAGCCCTTTGACGTATTCTTTGTTGTGGATACGGTTCCGGACCGCATCGGAGAGGCAGAGAAATATTTTCTTCAGGCAAAAAAACGAACCAATATTGACCATCATATTACCAATCCGGGGGCAGGGGATGTGAATTATGTAATGCCTGCTATCGGTTCTGCCAGTGAACTGATTTACGATTTGGCTGAGCATGACCTTTTGGATCAGGATATGGCTTTATGTATTTATACCGGTATGATACATGATACCGGAGTGTTCCAGTATTCCAATACCAATCCGGATACCTTACGCAAGGCGGCAGATTTAATCAGCTTCGGCTTTGATTTCCCTGCATTGATTCAGGAAACCTTTTATCAGAAGAATTATGTACAGGCACAGATCTGCGGAAGGGCCCTGATGGAGAGCATCCGTTTTATGGACGGAAGGTGCATTGTAAGTGTGATTGACCGAAAGACCATGGAATTTTACGGGGCCACCCCCAAGGATTTTGAGGGGATTGTCAATCAGCTTCGCAACATCAAGGGGATCAGCTGTGCGATTTTTATGTATGAGACCGATACCCTGGAGTACAAGGTGAGTCTTCGTACGGATGAGCTGGTGGATGCATCCAGGGTGGCAGCCTTTTTTGGAGGCGGCGGACATATGCGTGCCGCAGGCTGTACCATGAAGGGAACCTTCCATGACTGTGTAAACAATCTTTCCTTACATATCGAGGAACAGCTGATGGAGAAGAAGCAGCAATAAGCGGATGCACGGATTTCAATGATTTTGGAGAAATGTATGCTGAACGGTATTATTAACATTTATAAGGAAGCAGGGTATACCTCCCATGATGTTGTAGCGAAGATGAGAGGTATCTGCAAACAAAAAAAAATCGGTCATACCGGGACACTGGACCCGCAGGCCACCGGAGTGCTTCCGGTGTGCCTGGGCAGTGGAACAGGGCTTTGCGACATGCTTACCAATCAGGATAAGGAATATGTTGCAGAGCTTCTTTTGGGTGTGGAAACCGATACACAGGATACAACCGGTACCGTGCTGAAGCAGCGGGAGGTTACAGTGGGGCCTGAGGAAGTACGGAAGGGGATTGGAAGCTTTGTAGGTACTTATGGACAGATTCCTCCCATGTACTCGGCCCTGAAGGTGAACGGCAAGAAGCTTTATGAGCTGGCCCGTGCAGGGAAAAGCGTGGAGCGGGAACCGAGAGAAGTAACGATTCATGAAATTGAAATATTGGAGATGGAGCTGCCTATTGTGAAAATGCGGGTTGCCTGTTCCAAGGGTACCTATATTCGTACTCTTTGCGCAGATATTGGGGAGAAGCTTGGATGCGGCGGCACCATGAAGAGTCTGGAGCGAACCAGGGTGGGACAGTTTTCGCTGGAGAAAGCAGTCACCTTATCTGAACTGGAGCAAATCCGTGACAGGGGAGCCTTTGATGAGGTGCTGTTCCCGGTGGAACATGCATTTTTGGACTGCCCCAAGCTTCACATGAGAGAAGAGATGCAAAAACGTCTGGAAAACGGCAATGCCATTCTTCCGGAGCACACCCGTGAGGGGATCGTGTATGAGGAGGGCTGGGTCCGCATGGCAAGAAGTGACGGCAGCTTTGCAGGTGTGTATACCTACAACAGGGACAGGCAGTGGTATCAGCCGGTTAAGATGTTTCTGGAACGTGATTAAAACAGGGAGAGATTTGATAGTCCATGGAAATCATTGCGAATACATTGGATTTTGAAATTGAAGGAAGAACCGCCATCGCCATAGGAAAGTTTGACGGAATCCATGTGGGGCACAGGAAGCTTCTGACAGAGATTACAGATGCGAAGAAGGATGGACTGCTTGCCTGTGTGTTTACCTTTGATCCACCGGCGTCGGTGTTTTTTGGCGGGGGATGTCAGGGAGAACTGACCACAAGGGAGGAAAAACGGCAAATCTTTGAACAGCTGGGTGTGGATGTGCTGGTGGAGTTCCCTCTGAACAGAGAGACTGCGGCAACTTCTCCGGAGCAGTTTGTACTGGAATATCTTCATGAAAGACTGCACGCAGGTCTGGTGGTTGCGGGGACGGATTTGTCCTTCGGAGCCGGTGGCAGGGGAAATACTGCATTGCTTCAGGTGATGGGGAAGCAATTGGATATGGATGTGAAGACCATCGATAAGGTACGCATGGAGGGAAGAGAAGTGAGCTCCACCTATATTCGGGAGCTTTTGCTTCGCGGGGACATGCCCATGGTGACCAGACTTCTGGGGGCCCCCTATCGTATTTGCGGAAAAATCGTTCATGGAAACCATATCGGGCATACCATCGGGTTTCCTACTGCCAATATTGTAGTGGACCGGGAGAAGCTGATGCCGCCCTACGGAGTATACTTTACAAAGGCGTTCTGCAACGGCAGGGTCTGGCCGGCCATCAGTAATGTGGGAGTGAAGCCCACCGTAGAGGCAGGAGCAAGGTGTGGAGTTGAGACTCATCTCTATGGCTTTGGGGAGGATATCTATGGGGAGGAACTGACAGTGGAACTGGTTCAGTTTGTTCGCCCGGAGAGAAAATTTGACGGTCTGACGGATTTAATTGCGCAGCTTGAAAAGGATGTTCCTGCAGGAGGAAGCTTCTGGAAACAGGAAAAAATGAAAAAGCTATTGTAAATTTGTAAAAATTTTGT
>CALYSH010000253.1 GCA_945485625.1 uncultured Lachnospiraceae bacterium
GTGAACTTTTGGAGTTCCCCGGTGATGTCTACGGCATGGTTATGAACCTGGAAGAGGACAACGTAGGTGTTGTTCTTCTGGGTAGTGCAAGAAACATCAATGAAGGTGATATTGTCAAGACAACCGGTCGTGTAGTAGAGGTTCCGGTTGGTGACGCGCTTTTGGGAAGAGTAGTAAATGCTCTGGGACAGCCCATCGACGGCAAGGGCCCTGTACAGACTACAAAGTATCGTAAGATTGAACGTGTTGCAAGCGGCGTTATTACCAGAAAGAGTGTGGATACGCCTTTGCAGACCGGTATCAAGGCAATCGACTCCATGGTGCCCATCGGAAGAGGACAGCGTGAGTTGATTATCGGAGACCGTCAGACCGGTAAAACCGCTATCGCTCTGGATACCATTATCAATCAGAAGGGTCAGAACGTAAAATGTATTTATGTTGCAATCGGTCAGAAGGCTTCTACCGTTGCAAATATTGTGAAAACGCTGGAGGAGTTCGGTGCTATGGCATATACAACCGTTGTTGTGTCCACTGCCAGCGACCTGGCACCCCTTCAGTACATTGCTCCTTACTCCGGTTGTGCAATCGGTGAGGAGTGGATGGAGAACGGAGAGGATGTACTGGTAGTATATGATGACTTAAGCAAGCATGCTACCGCTTACCGTACACTTTCCCTGCTGCTTCGTCGTCCGCCCGGGCGTGAGGCATATCCCGGAGATGTCTTCTATCTGCACTCCAGACTGTTGGAGCGTGCTGCAAGAATGAGTGATGAGTACGGCGGAGGTTCCCTTACCGCATTACCCATTATCGAAACCCAGGCAGGTGACGTTTCCGCGTATATTCCGACCAATGTTATCTCCATTACAGATGGTCAGATTTATCTGGAAACAGAAATGTTTAATGCAGGCTTCCGCCCCGCAGTAAACGCTGGTTTGTCCGTATCCCGAGTAGGTGGTGCGGCTCAGATTAAGGCTATGAAGAAGATTGCTGCTCCTATCCGTGTGGAGCTGGCTCAGTATCGTGAGCTGGCGGCATTTGCCCAGTTCGGTTCCGAGCTGGATGCGGATACCAAGGAGAAGCTGGCACAGGGTGAAAGAATCAAAGAGGTATTAAAGCAGCCTCAGTATCAGCCCATGCCGGTTCAGTATCAGGTCATCATCATATATGCGGTAACCCACAAGTATCTGTTGGATGTAGCGGTAGAGAATATTACCCGTTTCGAGAAGGAGTTTTTCGAATTCCTGGATACCAAGTATCCTGAGATTCCGGGAAATATTAAGGAGCAGAAGGTGATCTCCGATGAGACCGAGGAGCTGCTGAAGAAGGCAATTGAGGAATTCAAGGCAACCTTCCGATAGGCCGCCAGAGTGTGAGAATGCGAGGACGAAATTATGGCATCAATGCGTGACATAAAGCGCAGGCGCGGCAGTATTCAGAGCACCCAGCAGATTACCAAGGCCATGAAGCTGGTTTCTACGGTAAAGCTGCAGCGTGCAAGAGCCGGTGCTGAGCGTTCCAAGGCATATTTTGACAGCATGTATAGTACCGTGAATAGTATTTTGTCCAGAGTGGGACATGTGGAGCATAGATATCTGATGCCCGGTAAGTCCCCAAAGAAGGCTGTGATTGTAATCAGTTCCAACCGTGGTCTGGCAGGCGGCTATAATTCCAATGTCGTCAAGCTGGTTACCAGAAATGAGGAGTGGAATAAGGAAGATATTGTGGTCTACGCCATCGGAAGCAAGGGCAGGGATACCCTGGCCAGATCAGGGTATGAGATTAAGGAGACTCTGACCGAGGTGATTGAAGCACCGGCATATGAGGATGCCATGCTTCTGACCAGACGTTTGCTGGAATCCTTTGAGCAGGATGAAATCGGAGAGATTTACCTGGCATATACTTCCTTTAAGAATACAGTGAGCCATGTTCCGACTCTGTTGAAGCTTTTGCCGGTTGATTTTGAGCCGGAAGAAGAATCGACAGGCCAGGCGATGATGAATTTCGAGCCGGAGGATGAGGAAGCTTTGGATATGATTATTCCGAAGTACATTACCAGTTTGATTTACGGGGCAATGGTGGAAGCTGTGGCCAGTGAAAACGGTGCCCGTATGCAGGCCATGGACAATGCGACAAGCAATGCTGAGGAAATGATAAGTGATTTGGCTCTGAAGTATAACCGGGCTAGACAGAGCTCGATTACTCAGGAGCTGACAGAGATTATTGCAGGTGCGGAAGCACTTGGATAATTGTCGCTTTAGCGACCCGCCGCAGGCGGAGAATCTCACAAGTGAGATTCCTGGTTAGAATAGTGTACCCGGTGTATGCCGGGTAGGAAAGAGGTATAAATGGCAGGAGAGATGAAAGGTAAGATTACCCAGGTCATCGGTGCGGTTCTGGACGTACGCTTTGACGAGGGAAAGCTTCCTGAGATTAATGAAGCAATTCGAATTCCTACCAAGGACGGAAATGAACTGGTGGTAGAGGTATCCCAGCATCTTGGCGACAATACGGTCCGTTGTATTGCCATGGGTACCACCGATGGATTGGTTCGCGGAATGGAAGCAATCGCAACAGGTGCTCCCATCTCCGTACCGGTTGGTGAGAATACCCTGGGAAGAATCTTTAACGTACTTGGTCAGGCTATCGACAATAAGCCCGCTCCCGTGGATGTAACCTATGAGCCCATTCACAGAGCAGCACCTACCTTTGAAGAGCAGTCTACCGAGACGGAGCTTCTGGAGACCGGTATCAAGGTCGTTGACTTGCTCTGCCCTTACCAGAAGGGTGGTAAGATCGGTTTGTTCGGCGGTGCCGGTGTAGGTAAGACCGTCCTGATTCAGGAGTTGATCCGGAATATTGCTACCGAGCATGGTGGATACTCTGTATTTACCGGTGTTGGAGAGCGTACCCGTGAGGGAAATGACTTATACCATGAAATGATGGAGTCCGGCGTTATTGACAAGACCACCATGGTATTCGGTCAGATGAATGAGCCCCCCGGAGCAAGAATGCGAGTAGGTTTAACAGGACTTACCATGGCGGAGTACTTCCGTGACAAGGGTGGTAAGGATGTGCTTTTGTTTATTGACAATATTTTCCGTTTCACCCAGGCAGGTTCCGAGGTGTCCGCACTTTTGGGACGTATGCCCTCCGCAGTAGGTTATCAGCCTACCCTGCAGACAGAAATGGGTGCTTTGCAGGAGCGTAT
>CALYSH010000254.1 GCA_945485625.1 uncultured Lachnospiraceae bacterium
CGAGAGAGAAATATACATCAAACAGAAGCTTATGAATTGTATTCGAAAAGGTACATAAAAAATCGTTTTTTAAAAGAAGCATATCTTGTATCTTTTTTGGATTCTTGCTATACTGAGAACAGATACTTTTTGACTAAGGAGGCATGAAGATGTCCTATATTGATAAGATTAAAGAGCGGGCAAAGCTGGATAAGCGGACCATTGTATTGCCGGAATCAAATGATAAGCGTACATTGATTGCAGCATCCAAGATTATGGAGGAAGGCATTGCCAACATTATTATGATTGGCAGCGAGGAAAAGATTATGGATGGTGCCGGCTGGCTGGAGGTAGATTTATCCGGCATCAAGGTGGTAAACCCCAAGACCACTCCTCTGCTGGATGAGTATGTGGATCTGCTTTACGAAACACGTAAGGCTAAGGGAATGACCCCGGAGAAGGCAAGAGAGATTCTGTTAAACGATTACCTGACCTTCGGTATTGTCATGGTAAAGGCCAACCACGCCGACGGTATGGTGGCAGGTGCCTGTCATTCCACAGCGGACACCCTGCGTCCCGCACTGCAGATATTAAAGACTGCCCCGGGTGTGAAGCTGGTATCCGGTTTCTTCGTTATGGATACCCAGTTTAAGGATATGGGAGATAACGGAACCTTTCTTTTTGCGGACTGTGGTCTGAATCAGGATCCTACTGCAGAAGAGCTGGCAGCCATCGCAGATACCTCTGCAAGAAGCTTTAAGGCACTGGTTGGACCCAAGCCCGTGATTGCCATGCTCAGCCATTCCACCAAGGGCAGTGCAAAGCATCCGCTGGTGGACAAGGTGACGGAGGCCACCAGAATCGCCCACGAGCAGTATCCCAACCTGGTTTTGGATGGTGAATTGCAGCCCGATGCGGCACTGGTTCCCAGCGTAGCGAAGTCCAAGGCTCCGGGAAGCGAAGTGGCCGGACATGCAAATGTATTGATATTCCCGAATCTGGATGCAGGAAATATCGGGTATAAGCTGGTACAGAGACTGGGTGGAGCAGAAGCCTACGGTCCCATGCTTCAGGGTATTGCCAGACCGGTGAACGATTTGTCCAGAGGATGTTCCTGGCAGGATATCGTAGGTGTTGTGGCACTGACCGCAGTACAGGCCCAGCTTGTATAAACAGAGAAAGCTGTATTAATTATCTCCATCCCGGAATTTAGTCTGAGAGGATTTGTGTTGTTTCGATGTAGCCCAAGTTCGCATACATAATGTCACTAATCCTGCAAAATAATCGTCATGAATTATCAGCCTGACGATTCCGGAGCGGAAGGCTATTTTGTAAGTGACCCTCTTGGAGCGATGCTCGAGTTGCTTTTGTGAGCAATATCGAAAAGGGATTAAAAATTATTTGAAAGGGATAAAATTGTCATGAAAGTATTAGTTATCAATTGTGGAAGCTCTTCTTTAAAATTTCAGTTGATTGATTCCGAAAGCGAGCAGTGCATCGCAAAAGGTCTGTGCGAGAGAATCGGAATCGACGGCAGTATGATTACCTATTCACCCGCAGGCGGGGAAAAGGAGAAGACCGTTACTCCCATGCCGGATCATACCGAGGCAATTCGTCTGGTGCTGAATGCTTTGACCAACGAGAAGACCGGTGTAGTAAAGAATCTGGAAGAGATCGGTGCCGTAGGACATCGTGTGGTACACGGTGGGGAGAAGTTTGCAGAATCCGTTATCATTGATGACGATGTGATAAAGGAAATTGAGGCATGCAGTGATTTGGCGCCTCTCCACAACCCTGCAAATCTGATTGGAATCAATGCCTGCAAAAAGCTGATGCCCAACACGCCCATGGTGGCAGTGTTTGATACCGCTTTTCATCAGACTATGCCGGAGAAAGCATATTTGTATGGCCTTCCCTATGAATATTATGAGAAGTATCGTGTTCGCCGTTACGGCTTCCACGGCACCAGTCATTCCTATGTATCCAAGCGTGCGGCACAGGTACTGGGTGTACCTTATGAGAGCCTGAAGATTATCGTATGCCATCTGGGCAACGGAGCCAGCGTTTCCGCAGTGAAAAATGGGAAGTGTGTGGATACCTCCATGGGTCTGACTCCTCTGGAGGGGTTGATTATGGGTACCAGAAGCGGTGACATGGATCCTGCGATTATGGAGTATATTGCCAAGAAAGAGAATCTGAACATGGATCAGCTAATCAATGTCCTGAATAAGAAATCCGGAGTTCTGGGCTTGTCCGGCAATCTGTCCTCTGACTTCCGGGATATCGAAAGCGGTTATTTTGAAGGAAATCCCGATGCGATTCGCGCCATGACTACCTATTGCTACCATGTAGCGAAGTACATCGGTGCTTACACAGCAGCCATGAACGGTGTGGATGTGATCTGCTTTACCGCAGGCGTAGGAGAGAACGGTCCGCTGGTTCGTTCTTTGGTTTGTGATTATCTGGGATATCTGGGAATCACTTTGGATGAGGAGCTGAATAACAAGCGTGGAGAGGATATTGTAATCACTACCCCCGACAGCCGCACCAAGGTTATGACCATTCCTACCAACGAAGAGCTGGCTATCGCAAGAGAAACCGTTGCGCTGGTAAAGTAAGATTTTTTGAATGGTATTCTATTTCACAATTCAAAAAAGTGTTGACAGGGGCACTTTATTGCAGTAATATATTAACGAAACAGAGGGATAAATTCCTCATACAATTTTATAGAACGCAGAAAACCGTAGATGCGGAGATAAAAACAGTGTGTGAATCCTTCACACAGGCACTTACAGAGAGACCGGTTGCTGAGAAAGGTCAGAACGTCAGCTGTTAAATGGACCGCGGAGGGCGCAGGGAAAGAGTGAGTTTCACTTGAGTATTCGGCGACGTGAGGCATACGTCAGTTGCACAGGATATGTTGGTATCCGATGAGAGCACAATACTTTTGTATTGTGAATCAAGGTGGCACCGCGGGAAAAGTTTAACCGTCCTTGACAGTAGAGTATTCTATTGTCAAGGACTTTTTATTATCCGCAAATAAAATCAAGCGCTTGCAGCGCAAGCATTTGATTTTATGCGGATATATATGAAACAAAAACAGTAGCCGCGAAGCGGCGGGTTTGCGAAGCAAACAGTTTTTGTGAATGAAAACATGAAAAAACAGAAAACGCGAAGCAAGGATGTGGTTTTG
>CALYSH010000255.1 GCA_945485625.1 uncultured Lachnospiraceae bacterium
AAAAGAAGCGTGTGCTGTATCCTTGTGGATAAGGAAGAAATCGGTTCTGTAGGTGCTACCGGTATGCAGTCCCATTTCTTTGAGAATGCGGTAGCGGAGGTTCTGGAGCTTTGCGGGGATTACAATGAGCTGACGCTCAGAAGATGTCTGGCAAACAGCTGCATGCTTTCCTCCGATGTAAGCAGTGCCTATGACCCCACGTATTCAAATTGCTTTGATAAGAAAAATGTAGCGTACATGGGACAGGGACTGGTATTGATGAAATTTACCGGCTCCAGAGGCAAGTCCGGCTCCAATGATGCCAATGCAGAGTATCTGGCGAAGCTTCGGAAGGTATTTGACGAAAAGAAGGTTCATTTCCAGACCGCCGAGCTTGGTAAGGTGGATGTGGGCGGAGGCGGCACCATTGCCTTTATTCTGGCGCTCTACGGGATGAATGTGGTAGACAGCGGTGTGGCTGTTATGAATATGCATGCTCCTTGGGAAGCAACCAGCAAAGCGGATATTTATGAAGCTTACAAGGGTTACAAGGCGTTTGCAGAGATGGAGATGGAATAGCTTTGAAAAAGTCCGATTTTTATTTTGATTTACCCCAGGAGCTGATCGCTCAGGACCCGTTGGAGGACCGTTCCTCCAGCAGGCTTCTCTGCCTGGATAAGAATACCGGAAGGACCACGCACAAGATCTTTCGTGATGTGATTACATTCCTGAAGCCCGGTGACTGTCTGGTGTTAAACAACACCAAGGTAATCCCGGCCAGACTGTTGGGGGAAAGGGAAGGAACGGGAGCCCATGTAGAGGTGCTTCTGCTGAAACGGAAGGAAAAGGATGTGTGGGAAACCCTGGTTCGTCCCGGTAAGAAATGTAAGCCCGGTACCCGGCTGGTATTCGGAAACGGTCTGCTTCGTGCAGAAGTGCTGGATACCGTAGAGGAGGGGAACAGACTGATTCAATTTTCCTATGAGGGAATCTTTGAGGAGGTGCTGGATCAGCTGGGCGAAATGCCCCTGCCTCCTTACATAACTCATAAGCTTCAGGATAAGAACCGATATCAGACCGTATATGCCAAGTATGACGGGTCTGCAGCTGCTCCTACCGCAGGACTGCATTTTACCAGGGAGCTTCTTGCGGCAATCGAGGCAAAACAGGTACATATTGCTTATGTTACCCTTCATGTAGGGCTGGGTACTTTCCGACCGGTAAAGGAGGAGGATATCCTAAAGCATCACATGCATTCCGAGTACTATGAGATTACCCCGGAGACCGCTGATCTGATCAATACCACCAAAAAAAACGGTGGAAGGATTATCTGCGTGGGAACCACCAGTACCCGTACCATAGAGAGTGCTGCCGATGATAAGGGAATTGTTCATGCAGGAAGCGGAAATACCGAGATTTTTATCTATCCCGGTTACCGGTTCAAGGTGTTGGACGGACTGATTACCAATTTTCATCTGCCGGAGTCCACGCTGGTCATGCTGGTCAGCGCTCTGGCGGGCAGAGAGCATGTTTTGGATGCGTATCGGGAAGCGGTGGAACTGAAATATCGTTTCTTTAGCTTTGGTGATGCAATGTTTATTGCAGACTTCGAAGAAAAATGATATACTGAAAACCACTAGGAGGGTATTACTTATGGTAGAGAGACGAAAGAGTAAGCGTACAAAGCTGGACTCCAGATTGGTAATGAAGCGTCTGGATGATGGGAAGAGCAATGAAGTGCAGATTGAAATCCTGGATGTATCCAAGAGTGGTGTCGGTTTCAGCTGCTATGAAAAATTGTTTATCGGAGAAGTCTATGAATCCTTCCTGACCATCTGGACAAAGGAAGTACTTCATGCGTTTCTGCAGATTGTCAGAATTGAGATGAAGGGGGATAAATTCCTTTACGGCGCGACCTTTGTGGGAATGCCAGAGATGGAAGCCAGCAGAATTGAGGTATATCAGACGATTCATGACAAGAATTAAGAGAAATTTATCGAAAACGGAATGGAGAAAAGTGGCAGTCACAGCTTTGACTGCCCTTTTGCTTTTGTGCCTGTATTGTGTGATTTTTGGGTTTTCTGCTCAAGATGCGGAGCAATCCGGAGGGTTGAGCAGTGCCATCAGTAAGTTCTGTGTGGAAATGGTGAATTCCATGAAGGGACATAGCTGGTCCGGTGAGGAAGTGAATTTCTGGGCGGCTTACTTTGAAAAACCCATTCGAAAGCTGGCTCATTTTTGCGAGTACGCGGTGATGGGGCTCCTGATTTATACCATGCTCAGACAGTGGAAAAAGAACAGCAGCCGGCTCTTTCTGCTCATTACGCTCTGGGTGTTTTTGTCTGCGGCAGGGGATGAATTTCACCAGTACTTCGTACCGGGTCGTTTCGCAAGTCCTTTGGATGTCCTGTTGGACACCGGCGGAGGTATGGCAGGAATCATCTTTTGTATGATGATTGAGAAAATTTATTATTGTTGGAGACGCGTATCAGGATGAAGGGTTTCCCGGGAAACAATAGAAAAACGGAATATTATGAGATGATTTATTGGGATTATAATGTATATTCTCATAATTTAACCAATGTTAATATGCGTTGCTTGCGGCAACGGCCCTTTTGATATGAAATGGAGGTATCAAAAAACAAGGAGGAAAGACTATGTTGAATGAAAACATAAAAAGACTTCGAAAATCAAAAGGGCTTTCACAGGAAGAACTCGCAATGAAACTGAATGTGGTAAGGCAGACGGTATCGAAATGGGAGAATGGTTTATCGGTTCCGGATTCCGGTATACTTATTTTATTGGCGGATGAGTTAGATACTACCGTAAGTGTATTGCTTGGAGAAGACGTACAGGAAAACACCCCGGACGATATGAAGACAATTTCCGAAAAGTTAGAGGTGATTAATCTGCTGCTTGCAAAGAAAAGCATGACAAGAGTGAAGATTGTTCGCTGGGTATTCATTTCATTATGCATACTAATTGTTATGCTTTTTATCGCTCTCACAATGATAAACAGTTCCTATTTAGATTGGAATTACAATGATCCTGAACTGGCAGTTGCAGGAACAATCTTGCATGGGTTTGAATTTTTCTTTGTAAGACTAGCACCGATTGTTTTTTTGGCTTCAGTTGTCGGAATTGTGCTCACATACAAAAAGAGATAAATTAAAAAAAACAGGTTGATAT
>CALYSH010000256.1 GCA_945485625.1 uncultured Lachnospiraceae bacterium
AAACGCTGGCTCATTCTGCTGAGCCAGCGTTTTCAATCTTTCGGTATCCTGCATTCATCTGGGGCGTTGGCAGGCGTAAGCAGTTCCACCCACGCCGCATCTGTCTGACTTAGGGCAGGAGCATTCCGCAGGACCCAGAGCAGATAGGCGGACGCTCAGGCACTGAGTGCGGCAAGCCATGCGGCAACGTCCCCGCTCTCCGAGAGAGCTGTCAGAAACGCCTTCATGCCCTCTGTCCGTAAGACATCGTTGGCGCCGGACAGCAGGCGGAGATACTCCTCCAGCATAGCAAGGCTTTCTTCCTCCTGTCCAGCCTCTTCTAGACTTACAGGGAGGAACATACTGGGGGTATCAATCACAGCCAACACAAACGTCTTTCCCTGGTCATAGCGGTCCTCCCTGAAACGCATCCCTATGGCGGTATCCCACCGCGCTTCGACCGCGCCTGCCGCCAGCAGCATCTGCCGGTATCTCCATGCGTATGCGTCCTCATTCGCGGTGTCCGCCCGTGCGGCGTCCAGAAGCGCTTCCCCGGCGACCGTATAGCCGGAGATTTCCATACGCAGTTGCTTCTCCTCCTGCACCGTGTGGATATATTGCATGACGCCGTATACCGCGAGGGCCGCCACCAGGGCCGTCAGGGCGGCAAACACAAGTATGTTTTTCCGTTTCATCATTTTCAAGAAACCGTAAATCGGCCTGTGGTGGCATCAGTGGTATAGATCAAGAATACCCCCTCCCAGGCGTCAACGTAATAAGTCAGCCGCGCATTCGCCGTATAAGTCCCGGTGAGCCCGTTTGTCAAAATGTTGAATCCAACAGGAAAGTAATTATTCGCACTGTCAAAATTCAGCCCCAGTGTGTCGACTGTAACGTCAACATAGCTATTTGCGCCGTCATAGGAATAATTGACCTCTCCCCTTGCTTTATTCATCAAACTCATAAGAGTAGTAATTGGAAGGCCATAGTTCCCCAGGACAGAAATAAATCCCTCTAAAAGCGTACCTAAAACATCTGTATCTCCTTGATCTTCATTCAAGACTGTAGTCCCCTCCATGGAGGCGATACTTGTATCGCTTCCCACCCGCTTCAAACCGATCCTATAATTCTGCACACCAGCGGAAATGAACTGGGCCCCATCAAAATCATCAGCATCAATATTTTTAACGAAAGAACCTAGACGCGCAATGAACCGCTTATTGCTGGAATCTCGATATACTTCAATGGATGATGCCGTGCCGGAACCAGAAAAAATTGCGGTCGACTTAAATGATCCCCTTGCGCTATTGACAAATGTCAAACCGGAAGATGCCGCGGCGGACACAATACCGCTGGCTTCGTTCTGACAGTCGCTGACATATTCCAAATACTGTGACACAAAATCATCTGTCATCACTGAGGTTCCAAAGCTGAAAAATATCTGTTCCGCATGCTCGTCTCTGCCAAAATCTTCTGGAGTGATTGTAATACCAGCGCTAATCGTATCCTGCTGAGCCAACTTGCTGAGGCCAACATCTACTAAGTACGCTTTTCCGTCAATAGTGATGCCACTGCTCAAAAATCCCCGAATCAATGTATAGTCACTACTAATCTCATGAACGCGGACTTTTCCTGTTGCGGTAATTGGATATGTATTCCCGGAAATATCCATGGTGAAATAGACAGTCACTTCACCCGAATTCTGGCCGGGAGCGATTTGAATGTTGTAGCTATAATCAGTTGTCCCCCAAATCTGTGTACCTGAGTCATCAGATACTGTAGTTTCGCTGGCGGGTGAAATCCCAAAAGCATCCTCAACTTCTTGCAGATTAGAAAGTAAGTTTACTGTAGAATCATTGACGCTTCCGGAGCAGCTCAGGCCATCTGCCGCAAACACGGGAACGCACAGCGACAGACACAGGCCAAGCGCCAAAAACAAGCTGACAAGCTTTTTCATAAACTTTCCTCCTTATTTCTCCTGGCATTTTGCTTCCATTTTATACTTCACAAATCCAGACAACTTCACCGTGCTTCCCGAATTGTTCCTGACTGCAAATGTGTACTTTCCTCTCTCTTCAATTTCGATAGTTTCATCACTGCTACCGTTTGTCTCATTGTTATAATGAAAAACACCGTCCGCATCAATCAAACCAAAGTCTACACCTGCTGAAAATGGAGCATCCGACGCCTTAATCGTTACAGTTTCCCCCGCTTCTAACGGAAACGCTGTATTTGCTTTACCCTTCCCATATGCTTTAATACTCATATTAAAAGAGTTTGTCGCACGCCCAATCACAGTCTCCGACACGTCACGCGCTTCAGGCTTCGGGCTGGTCTCATTAATAGCCCTCACATTTATACAAAGACAAGTAACCATGCTTATGCAGCCTACATTCTTTTATTTAATATCCCACAATCCCAGTCACTACAACCGATTTGCTCGACTTGTTTCTGATCATCAACGTATAGCTGCCATTCTCCGGGACCTCAATTGTTTTGTCAATGCTGCCTGTTGTCACATTGACATAGTGGTATACTCCATCTGAATCGACTAATCCAAGGTCTACACTGGCATTTTCCGGCGAATAGTTTGCTCGGATCCGGACAGTTTCCCCAGCCGCCATCGAAAAAGCGGGTTTCACTGATACATTGCTGTTCGCCTTTACGGTACAGTCAAGATTCCCTGTCGCCCGTGCGGTAATTGTCTCCGTTGCTTCAAGTTCTCCTGTCTTCGCACCGAGTTCATCAGTTGCTCCGGCGCTGGTACACAAGCATCCGATTATCATCGCTCCGGTCAATACCATACACAAAAACTTCCGCATCTGCTTCACCTCCCTCTTAATCAGACTCGTCTAACTCTCCAAGTTCTACGGTATCGCCCTCGGGATCACTCAGAATTTCACTTTCCATTTCGCTAAAATTGATTTTATCTGAATTTTCTTTCTCTGTTCCCGAGAGTATACGTACAACTGTAGCGGTCAGGACCACCAATAACAATAAAATTACAATGGCAAACAGCTTGCGCTGTTTACCCTTTCCAAGTTCTGGCTCTCGGTGTTCTTCTTCCAACCGATCTTTTAGAGGAACCTTCTCCGGCTCTGCTGTCGCCGTGTCATCCAGAAGAATTTCCAAAGGGATACTAAATAATTCGCTCAGGCTCTGCAAATTCTCTGTCGATGGTC
>CALYSH010000257.1 GCA_945485625.1 uncultured Lachnospiraceae bacterium
AAGTTACTACAGCACATGCAATAACATAGATTATGATAACTCAAATGATCTTAATGCAGCATTTCCGTTACCGCGATAGGTCAGGTAAAGCGCCTGTATTCCATCCGGAATCGTAACCGGTGCGGTATACTTTTCCCAGACATTGGTATATTGAACCTCTAATGTCGCCAGTACCTCTCCATCCCATGCTGTCTTTACTTCAAAAGTGCCATCTGCATAGCCCCGGATCCAAATACTGATTTCACGAATATCATGGCAGTCAAAATATTTGAAGCCGATGGTAGTTGAATCTGTAATATTGGCAATATATCCAACTTCTTCGTCTCCATCCCTGCCGTCCTGCATTACTCGTGGAAAATTCCCTTCGCCCACATAAACTGATGGGGTATCGGTAAACAGATTACATGCAAGATAAGCGGGGTATTCGCCTTTACCCTCAAGCGGACCTCCATTTAAACCGCAGGAGGTAATTTTTACCTGTGGAATACTGCCGTCCGGCATAATCTGCAGCTTTTCAGCACATCCCTGTCTGCTGTACCAGGTATTATTGGTATGCCTGTGATAAAAAATGTACCAGTCCTCTCCGATCTGCACAATACTTCCGTGATTATTGGCACCGTAAGCTGTTGGCATATCTGCCGGCTTGTAGGTATCTATGTGCAGATCACAATTGCTGACAATAACTCCGCCATAGACAAAGTCCCTAGTAGGATTCTTGCTGGTGGCATAACATAATTCGTGCATTAATATGGATGAATAGACAAAATAATAGGTGTCACCTACTTTACGGATGGAAGGTGCCTCAAAAAACTCATGTCCCTCAAATCCGGTACCGGCACCATATTCACAGCCGGGGGCCACAAACACCGGAGCTTCCCTGATCGTCAGCATATCTGCTCCCAACACCGTAGCCATAGCTCCGGTACGGGATTTATCACCTTTTCCGCAAAATCCGGTATAAATATATGTCACATCTCCTTCCGTCAGAACCCCCGGGTCAAACTGGGGCTCATCACCTTCCTTTTCGCCCAGACGTGTGCCATCTTCATAATGAACATAGCCATAAAATTCATACTTTCCTGCCGGAGTATCACATACAGCAACTGAAACTACCGAAACCTTGTCCAACACGTAATAAAGATAGTACCTTCCGTCCGGTCCCACCGTAACATCCGGGGCATACAGACACATTTTGCCTTCCGGGTTCAGCGGATCGGCTGTCTTCGGATAAATCACACCCTCATATCTCCAGTTGCCCAGGTCATCGACCGGAGCTGACCAGCACACATAGTCTCCCATGCAGAAAACATATCCGTTAAAGTAATCATGGGATCCGTAAACATATACGCGATCGCCAAAAACATAAGGTTCTCCGTCCGGAATATACTCCCAGGACGGTAAATATGGGTTAAACGCTTGTTTTTTCACTTTGATATCCTCCGTTGCAAGCCTAATCCATGTACATTGTTTCATAAAGCAAATTACTGGGTGCTAGTTTAAGCCTTCAAGCTGACCACACGATCATAGTCATATCCTCGATCCGGATTCACCTTTCCGGCATTCAGTTCGAAATAAACCACACCGTTTTCGTTTACAGGAAGCTCTACGCAGATATTTCCGTCCTCCTGCTTTTTACGCTCTGTTTTTACAAAAGGTCTGGATGATTCCCGAATCAGCTTCGTCTGTTCCTCACTCAGATTGGCAGGTTCTCCCATATCATGCCATACCTTCAAGGGATTACATGTTTCCTCATCTACCGTCTTAGTCAGGAAGCAGTACTCCTCCTGTTCAGCCGGAAATGTAAACTCCAACAGCATTTTTTCTTTACCCTGTTCTGTACTTTTACGGGCAATATTCCAGGCTACACCTAGATAATCACCGTTTGCACGTTTCAAAACGACAATATTGTCATCCTTATATACACAATTGGCTTCACTTTCCTCAAGCTTTTTGTAAAAAGCAAATGTCCAGAAGGTCGGCTTGGTAATACAGCCATTGGCAACCAGTCCAAAGCCGCCGTGGAATGGTGTAAAAGGAACTCCCAGCTCTTCAAACACATCACCAAATGTCCAGTAGGAATAGGATTCATTCACATCTCCCAATCTGGAAAGCTGCTGTGCTATAAAGGCCGCATTGAGGTTTGTATCATGAATGACGCCCTGAGGAGTATAGGAGCTGTTGAACTCCGTGATATGAATCTGCAGACCCTTATATTCCGGGAAACTGTCAATAATATCTCTGGTTGTTTTTAAATTGGCAAAGCCGTCCTCTGCCTTCATCAGTTCAGAATATGCATAATGTCCAATACATTCCGGCGGATCAATGGTGTAATGATGTCTGGTTACGAAATCCACAGGTATGTGATTCTCATGGCAATATTCCATAAATGCCTGAATCCATTTCTCATCCGTTCCTCCACAAACAGCAGGGCCTCCTACACGGAATCCCGGATTCACTTCCTTTATGGCATCAAAGGTTCTATGGAACAGCTTAAAATATTCCTGCATATCCGCATTTTCCCAGAAGCCGCAAAGATTGGGCTCGTTCCATACTTCAATGGGCCATTGAATAACTTCCTCTTCTCCATAGCGTCCCATCAGATGCCTCAGCAATGAACGCACCATATTACACCACATATCATAATCTTTTGGAGGAGTGGTATTTCCCTGCCAGTAAAAGATAGTCTGGCTTCCACTTGCCAACTTTTTAGGCATAAAACCCAGTTCAAGAAAAGGTCTCAGCCCCACCTTCTTATAGGCATCCATTACTCTATCCAGATAAGTATAGTTGTACTCGACCCTTACCTTACCATCCTCCTCATAGGTCTGAAAGATCGCCATATCATCACAGAATAATCCATGTCCCCGGATATGCTTAAATCCGATTTCCTTTTGAACCAAGCGCAGCTCCTCCTGATATTCTTCTGTCAATGCAAGCCCCATTCTTCCGGTTCCCACACAATAATCTACATTATTGTGAAAAAAGGCCTTTGAATCCTTTGTAATCACGATCTTTTTTCTGTCATTCTCTGTTGCTTCACCCAAATTTACCATGCATGTATCTCCTTCTTCTAAATCATGTTCCTATGCAGTCACGCATCAGATGTCTGACCGCTGCACGATCCGCAGCTCTCTGATGACGATTGCCATATTAAT
>CALYSH010000258.1 GCA_945485625.1 uncultured Lachnospiraceae bacterium
GCCAGAATGCAAAAGCATACAACGGAAGCACAGAGGAAAATGATCGCCATTCCCCTGAAATTTGCCATAGCATTGGAAAGCTCCTGTTTTCGATACGCATAGGCCTGACGTTCTCTGTCGATCTTCTTTAAATCATGCTTAATCAGTCCGGCATATTTTTCCGCCTCTCGAAGCTTGGCGATTCCCTCTTCAATCTCCGCCTCCTGGTTTCGCATCTGATAAAAATCCGAATCCTTCATCCGGTTGTTTCTGGTCAGATACCGGCTTCTGTCCCGCTCCAGATTCTGCAGGATACGGGCTGTATGCTCCAGGGATTCCCTCTCTCCCCCCGGAAGGGCTTCAATCTCTTCCATATCCTTCAGATAGGATGTGATCCGATTGTATTCCGCTGTGACTGCCTCAACCTCCCCGGATGCATCCGCCATCTGCTCCAGGCAATCTGTTACATACCTGTCCCTCTGTTCTTTATCCGAAAAGTCTACACTCTCCCGGTCATATACGATTTCTTCCCAATCCTCTTCCGGAAGGATTTCCTGTTTTTTTCGACCAAACAGCCTCTCCAAAAATCCCATTCGTACTCTCCTGCTCCTATTCCCCCACAATGCTCCGATAAGCCTGCTTCAGCAAGCGGATACATGTGTCCGTTTCCTCCACATAGCTTTGGCGGCTGCCTTCGGTACGCCACTGCTTCATTTGTGCGAGCATCTCATATTCCGGCTGATATTCAAACTCAGTCCGGATTTCATTTATCTTCTTTTCCAACTCCAAAGTGAGCTCGTAATGCTCCATCTGCTCTGTGGCAAAGGAAACATAATCCTTTTCTCCCAGTCCCATTCGTTTCGCAGATAAGAAACTTATGTACTCCTCCCTGTTTCCGGTCAGACGGTAAGCCTCCAAAAAGCATTCCGCAGCCTTTTCATACAGCATCATGCCGGCAAGCGCCACACCCTTATTATGACAGATGGCAGCCCTCACATCATTTCCCGGCTTCTCTGCTTCTGCACTGTCCTGCCAATAATCAAGCAGGGTATTATATCCCCGAATCGCAGCAGGGTATTTCTTTTTCTCCACCAGATAATCCACCTGCTCCTTGCGCTTCTCAATACCGGAGAGTCCCGCACTTCGCTTTAACACTCTGCAGACCTCCGCAATGACAGGCTCCTCATACAGACCCACATATCTCAATATGGTGCCCACAAATTGGCTGAAGGACCCCTGTTTATGTATGATAGGGTGCAAAAGGCCGGCCAGTTCCGCCAGACCGCACTCCTGCTCCAGCCAGCGAAGCAGCCCGTCCCCCATCAAAGTGGTATCCAAAAGGAAAACATTTTCCTTCAGATAATAACACAGTTCCTCCGCACAATATACCTGAACATCCAGTCCCATAATCATATATGGAGTTGTGGAATAATTACCCACGCATAAACTAGTACGCATGTCTTCCTCCTAAATGGTGATTTCCTTTGTCCAAACCCGATTGTCCGCAGGCCATAAATCTCCAAAGCCCAGATCCGTTACCTCCGCACATACCAGATTTTCCGCCTTCATGAACAGCTTCAGTCGAAGTCTGCAGATATCTCCCCGGAGTCCGTCCAATGTCATTTGAACCGAAAAGCTTTCTTTTCCCACCAGGGAAACAACCTCAAACTCCAGTTCATTGCCATCCTGCAGATAGAATTCCACTGTTTTCTCCGCCTCATACCAGTTGGTTCCCGCATCCAGCAATGCAATATAGGAATCCTCACCTCTTCGAAGAATGTTCATACCGATGTTGGACTTCAGCTTGTCATTTCCCAGAAAGACATAGTTCTTTCCCTCATCGCTCCTGCAAAGACGCTCCATTACACAGTAACAGGCACCCTTGCTATACAGGTTATTCCCCTGAAAAACTCTTCTTCCCTTACACAGCAGACGAAGGGATTCCTTCATCCAGGCTTCGTGTAAATGTTCTCCGATCAGATAAACCGAGGAGACCGGCCCCTCCCCCAACAGCTTCCCGACCAGAAGTGTCAGCTCCGAATCCAGCCTTGCATACTTCGTCTCCCGCTCCGCTTCCTCCTCCGGCATCGGTTCATAGGAGGTGAAGGGTTGGCTGTAATCCGAAATATATACTACAATGGGTTTGGTTCTGCGGTTATAGTCCATCTCATATACCAGCATCTTGTTATCACGGTATTCCAAAAGAATGGTTTTTTCCCGCCATAAGTCCCTGGACTGGTGCAGCATGTAATAGTAAAAGCTCTCCTTGTGGCTTTGCAGCAGAATTTTCTGTACCGGAAGCTTCAGACCGTTCATCACCTGCTCCATCAGCTCCGCCATGAGTGCGTCCGGATGTTCCACGGTAATGACCATCATAACCATGCGGTCCAGGGAGGCTATGGGTGCAAGCAGCCCCAGACTCCGCTTCAAAAACAGCGCCAGCAGAGACACCGGATCAAAGGTCTCACCGTCAATCCGCACCGGCTCCCCATCCAATGCCAGATCCAGCAGATTTTCCACCAGCACTCCATCCTGCTCCCCGGCATAACGCAGAGCCTCCTTGCCGTAAAACCACTGATTCACACCGCTTCTCTTACACGGGCAAGCAAATGTCAGCATTGCCAATGTCGCCGTTTGCAAGATGCTTTACGGTTGTCGAATAGGCAAGTTCATTGACCTGCTTAAGATAGAAGGGCAATAGGAAGTAGAAATATCGGAGAAGAAGCCCCTTTCGGGCGAAGATTCTGCAACAGCGTTGATTCAGGACGGCTTCACCTCCTTGCCACCATCTAACATTGAAGTCCCCGTCCATACCCACAAGCAGGTCGTTGTTGTGAACAACATACTCTTCTGGGTAATCACCATTGTAGAAGGTCTCCGTATGTCCAGGGGTATTGTCGCGAATTCGGATAAGTGGGATTCCCTGTGAATTGTCGAATCTTTCAGAATCAAACGGATAGCCCGCCTGAACCCTCATAAAGAACTTAGCGGGCACAATCTTCCACCCTTTAGAAACCCTTCCGATCCACTCCACGCCGGAGTCCTTCATTTCGGCGTTGGGATTCAGTCCCTTGGTGACGGTCTCGAAGATGACGGAGGCCTTCCAGGACTTGTACTCCTCAATGGACGCCTTCGCCTCCACGATGATAGCGTCGATAGTCGCGCACTTCT
>CALYSH010000259.1 GCA_945485625.1 uncultured Lachnospiraceae bacterium
TGCTTTTTCCGCTTCTCGGCTTTGCATGAATGACACGGATGCCGAGTTTGGAAAGAGAGAAGCAGCTAACGAAAGATAATGGTAAATTCATACCTGTATCTTCCGGAAGGAATACGATATTCAGGGTGAATGTTTTTATACCAACCGGTATCACCACCCAGTCCCGCGTGAACAGAGTCAAGGATGAGCCAGGTACCTGTTGGAGTATCGGGCAAATCATTGTCATACATAGCGGTTTGGTATTCCTCCATAGAATAAGGCAAAGCACTGAAATGAAAATCCTGATCGCCAATGATTTGCACAGAATGCACACCGTCTGATATATGAGCATACCGCGTATCTTCATGTCCGCCGCATTCACAAGGCTTTACAAAGGGAACATGCTGATCCTTTACGGTTGAGTGGTAACAGCCGGTCAGCGCAGAATGCTTGCGGTCGGCATAGGTCTCCCAAGGACCTTTGCCATACCATGACAGTTTGTCGAACTTCGGATCCAGGCGGAAGGATAGACCGATTCTTGCAAGGGTATCTATATCACAGCAGTTGATGACTTGATTGGAGATTGTCATACGACTGCTGTCAATGCGATACAGCGTTTCGGTGATAAGCAAGGGTTCCACAGGGCAGTTTTCCTTCGTAGGGAAGAAAACTGCCTTCGTCTGAATCGTTATTTCTGTCTCTGTTGCAGACACAGAAATAGAAGTGATTTCTTTATTCAGATGATCAATTCCTTGGGTAACCCAATCATAGTAATAATTGTTTGTATCATGACAGCCTTCGTCAATACCTGTTGCGGCGCGGCAGAAGGTATCCATACCGCCCGTCAGGTAATCGCAGTGATTGGTTTGATATTCGGTAAAAGTACCGCTTTTTTTATCAAATACAATATGCGTGCCTGTGCCATCTATGGTAATGCTTTCGTCTGTCTCGCTGAAAGAGAGAGGGTAAAGAGGCTGTTCTGCAATCTCAGGCAGATAAACAGCGTGGTTCAGGGCAAGCTGGCAGCAGTAGATTTCGGTGCCGGCAGGAGCGTATGCCGTGTCAGAGGAGAGCTTGGCGTATAGATTGAGATACGCTTCCCCCTTCAATTTCGCAGGTAATTCCGGATAAGGAACAAATTCAGAGGTACCGGCAGGTGTATGCAAGGGACCAAACGTTCCAGAGAAAACAATAGAACCATTTTCTACCACGTCATAAGGAAATACCAAATGGCTTAGATCCAGTGTATGATAATGATTGGTTACCTTGATGAACTGTTTACCGGACCAGTCAGAGGAGGCCTGCAGAATAACAGGGGATTGTACATTTCGAACCTCATAAGCACCCGGCTTCAAGCCAAGGTCAGCGAAAACAATGCCGTTTAAGCACATATCCGGCGTGCTGTCTACAACCTCCTCATCAAAAGCACCGCCATAACAATATTTTGTTCTTCCCGATACAGAATCTTCCACGGCAATTGCCTTGTCGGCAAAGTCCCAGAGGAAGCCTCCCTGAAAACGAGGATACTTGTGAATGTAATCCCAAAAATCCTTGAAATTACCGGTACTGTTGCTTTTTGCATAAGCATATTCGCACATGATCATAGGACGGAGATCCGTTTCATCCGCCATGAGATCGGCAACCCAATTCATATCAGGATACATGGGGCAGAGAATATCGGTGATATTGGATTTCGGGAATCCGGATTCGTATTGGACAAAACGGGTCTTGTCGTATTCCTTGATCCAACCATACATGGCAGCGTGATTCACACCGGCTCCGGACTCATTACCCAGTGACCAGAAAAGTACAGACGGATGGTTTTTATCGCGAAGTACCATGCGGGAAGCACGTTCCATGTAAGCATTCATCCATTCCGGAGAGGAACTCAAGCCGCCCCCATAACCATGTGTTTCAATGTTTGCTTCGTCTACAAGATAAATACCGTATTCGTCACAAAGGTCATACCAGACTGCGCTATTGGGGTAGTGACAGGTACGAACAGCGTTAAAGTTTAACCGTTTCATACAAAGGATTTCTTCTTTCATTCTATCCACAGAGACAACGCGACCGGAGGAAGGGCAGAATTCATGACGATTGACACCTCGGATGATCAGCCTTTCGCCGTTGAGCGTAAGGATGCCACGCTCTGTGATATCGAGCTGGCGAAATCCGACACGGCAGCTTTCGATGTCTATGGTTGTTCCGTTTTTATCCTGTAATTCCAAAACTAAGGTGTATAGCTCCGGAGTCTCTGCTGTCCAAAGCACCGGTTTCTCCACCGTGGCGGATACCGAAGCCACATATTTGGGGGTCAAATATGCCTGGTATTCGGAAAAAGGCTTTGAGCAGAACTCTGTTACTTTGGTATTGTTCTTATCATACAGGGAGAGCTTTACATAGCGTTCACCAAAAAGAGGATGCGTCTGGTCCGGCCAGATGGTAACCATCAACGTGGAGGTGGTAAAATCATTGTTTTGGAATTTGGTTTCAACCTTGTAGTCCAAGATATGCCCCTTGTGCTTCGCAATGATACGCACATCCCGAAAAATGCCGTACAGATGCCAATAATCCTGATCTTCCAGATAACTTCCGTCACAGAAGCGAAGAACAGAGACCGCTATCGTATTCTTTCCGGCGTAAATGTAGTCCGTCAGGTCGAACTCGGCATTCAGTTTACTGTCCTGTGAATACCCCACCTCTTTGCCGTTCACCCATAGAGAAAAGCAAGACTCCACACCGCCAAAATCAATCAGAATCTGTCTGCCTATGTAGCTTTCCGGGATGTCAAAGGTCCGAAGATAGCAACCGTTCAGATTGTCTCTCGGAACAAAAGGAGGGTTTAATTCAAAACTGTCGGTGGTTGATTCAATCTCGAATGGCTGTGATCCGTTTTCTCTCTTGAAAGGGTAGAGAATATTGGTATAGACCGGTTTGCCGTATCCGTGATATTCCCAGTTTGCCGGAACAGGCAGACTTTGCCAGCCGGAACAGTCAAAATCAGTTTGCCAAAATGGTTCGGCTTCTTCCGGGGATGGATACATGTGAAATTTCCATAAGCCATTTAAGCTCATGACAAAAGCGGATGCATTGCGGTTGTTGCTTAACGCCTGCTCAACGGATTCATATGCCCCGTAGGGGGTATGCATCG
>CALYSH010000260.1 GCA_945485625.1 uncultured Lachnospiraceae bacterium
GCAGTAACGCTATTGTCAAGCGATACATTTAAGCTATCCTTAAAAGCAGTTGAAACATAGATAAAGCCGCGATTATTTGTGCGCGTTGAAATGTAGTCTGTATAATAACCTGACAGCAAAAAAGTATCAGTTAAATAGTCGTTGTTATCACCAATTTGATACGACAGCACAATTTCCATCCCAATTTGCGGCTCTGAAATACCCATCTGTTTTAGCGCCCATGTAGGCAGCATAATTTCGTTTTTACTTGACGGGTAATTTCCTACAACGCCTGATATAGTAGGCAGGCGATGGGCCTTCCACTCTGTATCATCTATCCATACTACACCTAATCTTGCGCTTTGCAGTTGTTGTGCATCAACGCTGCCCAAACGCTGCTGTATGCCCACGTCAAGGACAAGGCTTGAGCTTTCAATCTCAACCAACTGCTCTTCCGTTACATTTGTGATCCCGACATTTGCGGTAGTACCCATCAAACGGATCTGCTGCATTTGGTAGGTTTCAAAATAACTGAAGCCAATGCTGAATGTTGCCGTTATCATAAATGAAGTCAAGGCCAAAGCAATGATGGCAAACAAATTTCGCTGCCGCTCACGATGGAAACTGCGCTTTGCCAGTTTCTTTACAATGGCGCTGGTATCATTTTCAAATGGCAAAGTCATAGTCTGTCACCTCCTTATCCCACGATCTTGCCATCCTCAATCCGTACAATGCGGTCGGCAAGCTGGGCAATTTCGTTGTTGTGCGTAATCATAACTATGGTCTGGTTAAATTCTCCACTGGTACGTTTCAGGAGGCCAAGCACGTCGGCGCTGGTCTTGCTGTCCAGGTTGCCGGTAGGCTCGTCCGCAAGGACAATCGCCGGTTTGGAAATCAGGGCGCGGGCAATAGCGATGCGCTGCTGCTGGCCGCCGGAAAGATTGTTCGGCATATTCTTTAACTTATTCTCTAAGGCCAGCATTCGCACAATCTCGTCCAAGAATTTCTGATCAACTGTGTCGCCGTCCAGCTCCACAGGCAGAACGATATTTTCATATACGTTCAAGATCGGTACCAGATTATAGTTCTGGAAGATAAAGCCGATGTTGCGGCGGCGGAAAATCGTCAGTTCTTCATCATTCTTTTTCGCCAGATCTTCCCCCCGAACAGTCACGCTCCCGGAAGTAGGAGTATCAAGACCGCCCATTAAGTGAAGTAGTGTAGATTTGCCGCTGCCAGAGGTTCCCACTACGGCCACAAACTCGCCCTGCTCCACAGAGAAGTTAACGCCATCCAATGCGCGGGTAATGTTGGGCTCGGTGCCGTAATACTTTTTTAGATCAATCGTCTGTAAAACATTCATATTCAAATGCTCCTTTTTAGGCTTCCACCTATTGATGGAGCCATGGTAAAGCGAAAAAGTCACAGAAATGTCCGCACGGCTGGAAAATTTTCATTGAAGTCACGCTCAAATATTACAAGATGCGGACATTCCGTAAAACGATATGGCTGTCACTCTCAAAAAGGCAGACAGCCGTCCTATCATTGATAGGGAAGAAAAACAGAAAAGGTTGAACCTTTCCCGACTTCTGAAGTCACTTTGATATAGCCTCCCTGTCGGGTGATAATCTCTCGAGTCAGATACAAGCCGATGCCAACACCCTGCTCATCGTGTACTTCTTCCTCCCGATAAAAGCGCCGGAAGATAGATGCCTGATTACTCTCCGAAATGCCCTTGCCGGTATCGGTTACATCCAGTTTGACATACATTTCCCATCGTTCCACCGACACGCTGATTTTGCCGCCAGTCAGAGAATATTTCACCGCATTGTCCAGCAGATTGAAAAGCGCTTCCGCCGTCCATTTGCTGTCGTGTGGCAGGTGCAAGTCCTCCGGACAGTCTACCGTAACGGTAATATTCTTTTTTTCCGCAGAATAAACAATTCCACTCATGGCCTGCGCCAGTGTATCAAACAGCAGGCTGTCATTCTTTTCCAGTTGAATAGCCCCTGTTTCCAGCCGGGAAGTTTTTACAAGAGCTTGAAAAAGAAAATCCAGTTTGTCAGTCTGGCTGCGGATGCCCTGCAAGAAGTCAACCCGTTCCTGATCTGTGACAGGTTTTGTCAACAGTGTATCCGTTACCATTTTCAGATTACTCACCGGCGTTTTCACTTGATGGGAAATATCCGATACAAGGGACTGTAACTCCTGCCGTTCCTCGTCTACCTTACGGCGGTTTTCCTGCATGATCTGATAGAGCCTTGCCAACCGGTGTCTGATTCTGGCAAGCTGGGTTTCACTGTCCTCGGGACGTGTAGGTTCTTCATTCCCGGCAATCATATTGTCTAAGGTCTGGCACAGGTCAGAAGTAAAGAGGGCCAGCCGCTTACCAAATGTCTGCGTCAATACAAGAACCCCGACAAGGGCGCACAGCAGCAGCGCCCCGCCAGTCAGCAGCACCACAGTCTGCTTTGTCACAAAATATAAGATCATGGTTATCGCAGTCATGGAAAGAACCATCCCCATTGCAACCCAGCCAAACAGTCGCCTTACCGAAAGGGGGTTCCGCTTCATTTTGGCTCACCTCCTGTCCATTGATAGCCCATGCCGTATATAGTCTTGATGTAGGGTGCACCGTCATCAGATTCGATCTTGCTTCGAATCCGGCTGATGGAGGTTGTCAGAGTGTGCTCATCTACAAAACGCTCATCAGTATCCCATAATTTTTCCAAAAGCTGCCCACGGGTAAGCACCTGTTTGGGATTTTTACGAAATAGGTTCAAGATTTTAAATTCCATCGGGGACAGGGGTAACGGTTTCCCATTCAAGCAGGCAGTCTGTTCCGAGAAGTCAATGAATAACCTGCCATCATCATAAATGTCCTTTGCAGGCTTATGGTGTTCTAGCATAGCAAACATGGCGCTGATTTTTCGCTGTAAAGCTACAATAGAAAAGGGCTTTGTGATGTAGTCCACTGCGCCTACTTCATAGCCGCGTATTTGATTGCTTTCCTGATCGTTGGCGGTCAGGAAGATCACCATTGTATCAGGATGTTTCGGCTTAATGAGCTTGCACAGGTCATAGCCGTTTCCGTCAGGCAGGTTAATATCCAGCAGCACTAAATCATATGCAGCCATCGGCACCTTATCGG
>CALYSH010000261.1 GCA_945485625.1 uncultured Lachnospiraceae bacterium
ACATGAGTAGTCGCCGCCAGTAACGGACCTGATCTGACATCCATGGCAAGCACACGGGGGCTAACATGATTTTGTACCAGATATATGGACAAAAAACCATGGTCGCAGCCCACATCAGCTACTGTATTACCGGGAGTTACCATATCCGCCAACGCTTGTAATCTTTTGGAAAGTGTAACCTTCTCACCTTTTTTCATTAATCCAGATAATCCTTTAATTTCCTGCTCCTGCTGGGATGACGAAGCTTCCGGAGTGCCTTTGCCTCAATCTGGCGGATACGCTCACGGGTAACACAAAACTCTTTTCCTACCTCCTCCAGGGTTCTTGCCCGTCCATCATCCAGTCCAAAGCGTAGTCTAAGCACCTTCTGCTCTCTCTCTGTTAATGTTCCCAGAACCTCAACCAGCTGTTCCTTCAGTAAGGTGAATGCCGCAGCATCAGAAGGTGCCGGTACATTATCATCTTCGATAAAGTCACCGAGATGGCTGTCCTCTTCTTCACCGATAGGTGTCTCCATGGATACAGGTTCCTGGCTAATCTTCAATATCTCCCTTACACGGTCCGCAGGCATATTCATCTCTTCCGCAATCTCTTCGGGAGACGGCTCTCTTCCCAATTCCTGCAGAAGCTGTCTGCTGACACGAATCAGCTTATTAATGGTTTCCACCATATGGACGGGAATACGAATGGTTCTTGCCTGATCTGCAATTGCTCTGGTGATTGCCTGACGGATCCACCATGTAGCATAGGTAGAGAATTTATATCCCTTCCGGTAATCAAACTTCTCAACCGCCTTGATTAATCCAAGATTTCCTTCCTGGATCAGATCCAGGAATAACATACCACGTCCCACATATCTCTTCGCAATACTAACCACCAGACGAAGGTTCGCCTCAGCCAGGCGCTTCTTTGCCTCCTGGTCACCCAGCTCCATGCGCTTCGCCAGTTCAATTTCTTCTTCCGCTGACAACAGTGGAACCTTACCGATCTCCTTCAGATACATACGAACCGGGTCCTCAATGCTGACACCGTCCGGAATGGACAAATCAATGTTCTCTACATCAACCTCATCCTCTTCGGTAAGAATGATTTCCTCATCATCCACATCATCGTCGTCCGTAATTCGCAGAACATCCACATTATTCAGCTCCAGGACTTCCAGAATCTTCTCGAACTGCTCCTCTTCCAGAGTCATATCTGCAAAAAAGTCACTGATTTCCTGATACTCCAGGACATTTTTTTTCTTCTTTGCCATGTTCAGCAGTTCTTTTACCTTTTCATCAAATTTTACCTGTGTGTTTTCATCCATTTTCGTGGTTCCATCCTTCCCAGAAATTCATTCTTACTTTTGTAACCTGTTTTTATTCATTTTGACCCTAATTTAAGGAAATATGCGTCTTTTGCAGGGATTCCAGGGCTTTTTTGCCTTCAATCGCTTTCATCAGCGCATTGATATCCGACCCGGTCTGGGACATAAAATACTCATAGCTGTTTTTCTTCACTGCCATCACGATATCATTGAGCGCCTGTTCTTTATCCTTAGCTGAGGGAATCTCCGGCAGATTGGTGTGAAACAAAAGCGCAGCCTCCGCCTGTTGTTCCTCATCCTCGAAAGAACTGATAATCGACGCCGGTTGGAATGTATTATTCTCCAGACTTTCAAATAATCTGGAGGCCACCTTCCGATACAATTCCTCTGTAAAATCTTCCACGGAAATATATGGTTTAATCTTATCATAAATTTCCGGTTCATCCGTTATCCAGGTAAGCAGAAGTCTCTGAATCCGTTTACCGTTATCCTGAGGATCTGCTTTGTTATGAGTCGTATTACGCGGTCTTTCCACCGGTTTCGCCAAACCGGTTTGCGATGCATAATGCACCACCAGCTTTCTCAGGTTTTCCACACCGATAAAATACTTATCCGCTATTGCCTGCAGATAATTCTCCCGCTCTACCTCTTCCTCGAAGGCACAGAGTTTTTTCGCAATTTCCCTGTAAAAGCGCGTCTTTTCATCCGGATCCTTTAAATCAAACTGCTGCTCTAACATACGAATTTCAAAAAAGAAACTGTTCTCTGCCTGGACAATGCGTTCTTCAAAGGCTTCCTTCCCCAGATTTTTCATAAACTCATCCGGATCCTTATACGGTCGCATATTGATTACCTTACCCACCATACCTTCGTCCCGAAGTAAGCCGATTGCCCGAACAGCAGCCTTTACACCTGCTCCGTCACTGTCATAAGCAAGAAGCACAGTATCCGTATATCGATGCAGAATATGAGCCTGTTCTGCCGTAAATGCAGTCCCCAGAGACGCAACCGTCTGTGTAAAGCCTGCCTGATGCATGGAAATTACATCCATGTAACCCTCACATAAAATCATATAACCGCTTCTGGCCGTCCTTGCAAAGTTTAAGCCGAACAGATTTCTTCTCTTATCGAAAATAGGAGTCTCCGGAGAGTTTAAATACTTCGGCTCCCCGTCCCCCATTACTCTTCCGCCAAAGCCAATCACTCTATGATTTGCATCCTGGATCGGAAACATGACACGATTCCAAAACTGACAGGACATGCCATATTTTTCGGAATGAACTGCCAAGCCGGCCTCTTTAATCAAATCATCCTCAAAGCCCTTACTTCTTAAGTATTGGACCAGAACCTTCCCGTCCTTATCCGCATACCCCAATCCAAACTTCTGCATGGTATCGTCAGTCAGTTCTCTGTTCCTCAGGTACTGAATACCGGTTTTTCCATGAGGCGACCGAAGATTATAATAAAAATACTTTGCCGCCTCCTTGCAGACGTCAAACAGTCTCTGTTTTCGGTTCGCCCGGGCTTTTTGTTCCTCCGTGTACTCTTGCTGAGGCAAATCCACACCTGCCTTTGCAGCCAGCTCTCTGACAGCTTCTCCGAAGGTGTAGTTTTCGTATTTCATCAGAAATGTGTATACATTTCCACTGACACCACATCCAAAACAATGATACATCTGCTTATTTTCTGATACGGAGAAGGAAGGGGTTTTCTCATTGTGAAACGGGCAGCATCCCCAATAATTGGACCCCTTCTTCTGCAGTTTTACATAACCGGATATTACATTCACTATATCATTTTTCG
>CALYSH010000262.1 GCA_945485625.1 uncultured Lachnospiraceae bacterium
GTTCCGAATTCGGAGCGGGAATTCAATTTCCGAATCGGAGGTGATGAATTTGTGAAGGTTGCTCTTGGTGATTTCACAAAGGAAGATGTGGAGGAAATGAAGAAGCTTTTGCGGCAGAATACAGATATCTACAACAAAAGCTCCGGAAAGGAATATCCCCTGTACATCAGCATTGGCATATGCTGCCGGGACTACACGGAGGATATCAATGTGGATGATATGCTGTTCCATGCGGATAGGGAGATGTACGAGCACAAACAAAGACTAAAGGAAGAAACCGGTTTTCATCCGGAGAGAAAATAATATCGGGAGGAAGGGATAATGAGAGCATTTGAAGGATTTATGAAGGGTATTGATCTGGGGGGATGGTTGTCCCAGTGCGGAAATAACTACAACGAAACACATTACAGCACCTTTATCACGGAGAAGGATATTGAGACCATCGCCGGATGGGGAGCAGACCATGTTCGTCTTCCCATTGACTATAATATTTTGGAGACAGAAGAGGGCGAATTCCTTGAGAGCGGCTTTGCCCATGTCGATGACTGTATCCGCTGGTGTAAGAAGCATGGTCTGAAGGTGGTTCTTGATTTGCATAAGACCAGGGGCTTTGTGTTTGATGATGAAAGCTATGTAAGTTTCTTTGAGGAAAAGCCTTTGCAGGATCAGTTTGTTGATTTATGGCTGGAGATGAACCGCAGATACGGTGATATGCATGATATGCTGGTGTTTGAACTGCTAAATGAAATCACCAGTGCTTCCATGACCGAAAAGTGGAATGAGATCGCAGACCGTACCATTAAAGCCATTCGTGAGAAAAACAAGGATATTCGCATCATAATAGGCGGTATTTACAATAACAGCATTACCGGGCTTTCCTTCCTGCGTGCGCCTCAGGATGAGAATATTGTCTTTACCTTCCATTGCTACAGCCCTATGATTTTCACTCATCAGAATGCATACTGGGTAGCAAAGATGCCTAGGGGATATCAGTTGAATTACCCGGGAACGGCTGCGGATTACAGAAAGGCTTCTTTTGATGTGTTTGGTGAAGACTATGATGGGGAATTTGCAGAATACAGGGAAGAGATGATGAACGAAAAGTTCTTTGAACATATTTTCCAGCCTGCAATTCAGGTGGCTGAGAAGTACAATGTTCCTCTGTACTGTGGTGAGTATGGAGTGATTGATCATGCAACTCCCGAGGATACCGTAAAGTGGTATCGTGATATTCATGCAGCATTGGATAAGTATCAGATTGCAAGAAGTGCATGGAGCTATAAGAAGATGGATTTCGGTATCAGCGATGAACGTCTGGCAGGGGTATTGCCGGAGATTATTCAGTGCCTGTAGGAAAAACAGACTCCCTTTTCGGAATTGTGTCCCTGGCGTGGAATTTGCATATTTCCCAGGAACACAGTTCTGATGAACGAAAAAGGAAAGATTACATGGTCAAAGGCAAAAAATATAGAGACGAAGCCCAAAAAGAAAAACATCTTTCAAAAAATCTGGCATTTTATACTTTATCTGGAATTCCCGGAAGATGAACCGGAGGATATAATAAATCCTGTTCCGGATAATGACTACTATTATGATGATCCTTGCGGAGCCGTAGACAGTGGTGATTACTATTTTGACAGTGTGGACGGTTGCGGTGATGTCTATTATGATGGACTGGACGGCTGCGGTGACTATGGAGTGATTATTGAGGGCGAAACGGAGGATGGTTTCGAAGAAACTTCCTTGTTATATGCCAAAGGAAACGATTTTGTACCCTTTAACAGCTTCCAGAACGGCATAGCCTTTCTTTCCCATGCAGATGCATTGTCTGATGGTGCAGGAGCTTTGATTGATGAGGATTATAATGTAATCGCAAGCTTTGGCCTTCAGAATTGTATTCCGGACAGCCGGAATGGTTTCTCTTTTCAACATCAATACCGGGGCCTTGCTCAGTATCCCAGAGAATTCCGGTCATATTACTATAATGGCGGATATTTCTACAACTATGGTACCAAGATGGTATGGTATTTTGGTGGCAAGGATGTGCTGGTAGATTTGGCTCTGTGTCCGGGCATGACCGAAGAAACCATGGACAATCGGATTGTGAAGGCGATTCACGATAGAATCCGGTTTTCCGGGGAAACCTATTGGTTGTTCGAGGATTCCTATCAGGGTGTTCATTTCATAGGATATATGGACCATGACGGCAATGTAAAGAGGGGCTATGACAATGCTACTGAGTTTGCAAAGGGACAGGCCCTGGTAGTGGAGCAGGGAAAGACTTACCTGATTGATGAGAAATTCCGGAAGATTCAGTCCTTTGGGAAGACAGGGGAAATCGGGAAAGCAGGTGATTTGCTCTATATTGTTCGGGAAGGCAGTATTTTGTTTGTGAATTTGTAAGAATGCTTTCAGATACCGGAAGCAGGAGGAAGAGATGGAAGAGCAGTTTGAAGTGTTGGATCGAATCAAATCTTCTTACGACAAAATGAGCAAAAACCATAAGGTAATTGCTCGGTATATACTGGAAAACTATGATAAAGCAGTGTTTATGACGGCAGCAAAAATAGGTGAACTTCTGGGAGTCAGCGAGTCCACTGTAGTCCGTTTTGCCGGCAGCATCGGTTATTCCGGTTTCCCTTCCTTTCAAAAGGCATTGGAGGAGTGCGTGAAGGGGAGACTGAACCGGGTCTCCCGGATGGATTATGCGTATCAGGGAAGCTCCCAGTCCGAGGTGGTGAACTCCGTGCTGAAGGCAGACATTGAGAAGCTGAGCCATACCCTGGAGAACCTGGATGTAAATGCGTTTGATACAGCGGTTTCTATTTTGCTGGAGGCAAGGACGGTGTATATTATGGGGCTTCGCAGTAACGAGCCCCTGGCATCCTTCCTTCATTTTTATCTGAGCATGATTCGCAATGATGTCCGTCTGGTGAATACCACCAGTATCAGCGAAACCTTTGAACAGATGATTCATATTTCGGATAAGGACTGCTTTGTGGGAATCAGCTTTCCCAGATATTCCATGCGTACCTTAAAGGCTATGGAATTCGCAAATGACAGGAATGCGAAGGTAATTGCGCTTACGGACAGTGTGCATTCCCCCATGAA
>CALYSH010000263.1 GCA_945485625.1 uncultured Lachnospiraceae bacterium
CTCCGCCTGTTCCCGCAGCTCCTTTACCATGGCAGCGCCCTGGGATACACTTTCATCTGCCTCTTTGGATGCTGCCAGCATAGCATCTGTTTCCTTCTCCGCAATATCTGTCTGCTGCTGAATCCCCGCACACATGGTAGCCTGCTGCTGGATGGAAACAGCCGTACTCTCGGTGCTGTCCACAATATTATTCATGGCAAAATTGCTGGAACCGATGTTTTCGTTCAAACGGGCAATCATCTGCATGGCATCTCCAAAGAGAACAGAAATGTTGTCGGCCACATGTACCATCTTCTGGGCCGCTTCTTCCTGTTGTTTTGCGCCTTCTACAATGGCTGCCATATTTTCCTCATGATTCTTTATTAAAAGCTTTACAATCCGGATGGATGCAAAGCAGGCAAGCGCACTGATGAAAATGGCCACAAACAGATCATTCTGTTCATCCTTTGTGCTGGAGCCGTATCGCAGGATCAGTCTTAAGACGGTAGAAGATAGAATCACCACATTTCCCAGCACAATAATACGCACACTTAAAAATGCCATGGCTGCAATCAAAATAGGATATGCAAAAGCAAAGGAGGTTGCCGAACCAGACATAATCTCCAACACTACAAAGGCTATAGAAGCACTTGCCAGCATCACCCTGGTACATAACAGGGTATCCTTTTTGGTGACATAGATACCGGTGGAAACCCCCAGTGCCGCAAGACTGACAATAATCTGCGCAATCATTCCAACCATGGGCTTACCTTTAGTAGTCGCCACATACAGAATCAATATCAAGGCCAGGTAACCCAGAATAATGGCAAGGACAGGAAACACCGTCCGATTTGCACGTTTGGTCTGTTCAGCAGTCATAAATTGTAACCTCCGCATTTTATTACAAACATAGTTTTATTTTAACACATTTTACCATATAGTCCATACTTTTTTTGACATTATCCGCAGTTTATTTTCTTCTGCACCATCTTTCCGGTTTTGTTCATATTTTGTTTACAAATTCTTTAAGATATATTCAACATTTCAACATTCTTTAGACACTTCTGTGCCATATACTATAACCATAGCAAACGCAAACCACAGTTTACTGTTATTAATAAAACTTTTTCATAATAAATGCCAAGGAGCATATGCTCCTTGGCATCCTCCCTTTTCAGGGGTTTTATTTCCCATTTCGGAATTGTGTTTCAAAAGAACACAATACCGAGGCGGGAGTTTTTACGCCTGTCCAACAGATCCGAACAGCTCCATTTTTTCCTTAACGGTTGCCTTGATTGCTTCAAAACCGGGAGCAAGAAGCTTACGGGGATCAAAGCCCTTACCCTCCAGATCCTTACCGGCCTCAATATACTTACGGGTAGCTTCCTGGAATGCAAGCTGGCACTCGGTATTTACATTGATCTTGGATACGCCAAGGTCAATTGCCTTCTTTATCATATCTGCAGGAATTCCGGTACCACCGTGAAGAACCAGAGGAAGGATACCAGTCTTCTGCTGTACCGCATCCAGAGTCTCGAAGCTTAATCCGGCCCAGTTTGCAGGATACTTACCATGAATGTTACCGATACCTGCTGCAAGGAAGTCTACTCCCAAATCAGCAATCATCTTGCACTCGTTGGGATCAGCGCATTCGCCCATACCAATAACGCCATCCTCTTCACCACCGATGGAACCAACCTCAGCCTCGATGGATAATCCCTTACCGTGAGCAGCCTTAACCAGCTCAGTGGTCTTTGCTACGTTCTCTTCGATGGAGTAATGGGAACCATCGAACATGATGGAAGAGAACCCTGCTTCAATACACTTGTAGCATCCTTCGTAGGTGCCGTGATCCAGGTGAAGAGCAACGGGAACATCAATGTCCAGACCCTTCAATAAACCGTTTACCATACCGACAACAGTATCAAATCCGCCCATGTACTTACCTGCGCCTTCGGATACACCCAGGATAACAGGGGATCTTAATTCCTTTGCAGTCAACAAAATTGCTTTTGTCCACTCAAGGTTGTTAATGTTGAACTGACCAACTGCATAGTGGCCGGCCTTTGCTTTTTTCAGCATTTCGGTTGCAGAAACTAACATGTTATTTACCTCCGTATTTTACATTTGATATATTTATTGATAATTATACCCTGAATTATGCTTCTTTGCTGCTTAAAAACTGCTCCAAAGCATCTGCGGCTGCCTTTTCATCCTTACCGTCAGCCATGATTTCCAGCTCTTCACCATTATCAAGTCCCAGGCTCATCATACCCATGATACTCTTTGCATTTACCTTCTTTCCATCGGAAAGCAGATAAATCCTACTGTCAAACTTGCTTGCTACCTGTACAAGCATTGCTACCGGTCTGGCATCCAGGCCATTTTCCAACTGAATCTTAACCTTCTTTGTTACCATGAAACTTCCTCCAAACTACCTGATTTTCTCTGCCAGCTCACAAAGCTTGCGCAGTCTGTGATTCACTCCGGACTTCCCCACGGGCGGATCCATCAGCTCTCCCAGTTCCTTCAGGGAGCTGTCCGGATATTCCAATCTGACTCCTGCTGTCTGACGCAAGGGCTCCGGCAGATTCTCCAGTCCGTAATAATCCCGCAAAAAAATAATGTCCTCTATCTGCTTGGCTGCCGCATTCACCGTTTTATTGATATTGGCAGCTTCACAATTCACCTTACGGTTAATGGAATTTCTCATCTCCTTTAATATGCGCAGATTTTCAAATTCCATCAGAGCTTTATGGGCTTCCAGTACATTCAGAAGATCCACAATGGCAGAGCCTTCCTTCACATAAACCACAAAATATTTTTTGCGTCGCACAATTTTTCCAATGATGTCAAACTCTCCCATGAGCTCCTTTATCTGTTCTGCCTGCTCCGGGATGGTACAGACAAACTCCAGATGATACCCTTTATTGGGATCACTTATGGAACCAACGCTTAAAAAAGCGCCTCGCAGAAATGCTCTGCGGCAACAGGAATTTTTCACAAGCAAGGGACTGACGGCTTCGTTCAAATCCCCTATTTTCGTGGATAAAGCCCAAAAATTGTCCTCTGTCATGCCCAGACCAGTATCTATATTAAATGTTTTTTTCAATAATGTAAAG
>CALYSH010000264.1 GCA_945485625.1 uncultured Lachnospiraceae bacterium
ATGAACGACATCCCGTGGAACAAAATTGCTCTTGCTGAGTTCCGTTCCCTTGCCTGTCTATCTGATGAGGAAGATATTGTTCTTCAGGACTGGGCGGACGGGAAAAGCGTTGTCAATACATCAATTACACGCAGTATGAGCACCCGGCAGGTGGACAAACTGCGAAATCAAATCCGCAAAAAATACGATGCCGTTCAAATCTACACCCCTCTGCTACCGCCAAGACAGCAGGAAGAATGACAATACCCCCGCATTCAGCGGGGGTATTTTTATCTTTGCAACAGCCCAAGCAGTTCCTGCATCATCAAGCGTGTGTACAATGTGCATTGCCTACCGGATTCTGCATCGCTGTCCCAGCTATCTATCGTCCGCTGGGGGATGCAAAACCGCTCGGCCAGTTTGCGCTTGGAGAGGCCGGAAGCGGCGGCTATCTCATTTACGCTACGATGGCAGGCATCATAGATGCTGCCGAGTTTCTCAATCCGCTCCCGAGGGATGGTGGTATCCGGGTCGTCGCCCCAGATGGAAGAAATGGACAGATCGGAAATATAGGCGTCCCGATCTTTGTAATTTTGAGCATCCGCAATGCAGAGGCTGCGCTGTTTATCAGTCATTTTTTATCCTCCTTTTTGATTGGTATTTTTGCAAGTCCCCAGCCCTTATAACTGGAAACAGGCCTCTGGCGGCTTGGAACGCCACGCATAGAACTGGCGATGCACCTGAAACCAGAAGCAACACGGCGAGCCGCTTTATCCACATCATCGCAGGGAGGCTCAAAAAGCGTGTAGTTCTCCCGGCACCAATCCAGAAGATTCAAAACCGGAACATGTTTTCCTGATGGATCGATGAGCACCCATATTTTAGATGTTCTGTTTTGAGGGCCCCTCTGGTTTTCTGGCACGGACATAGCTGCCTCAAGCCCAGCCTTTTGTAAGGATTTCATGTGCTCCTTATGAGCTTCAGATAGTTCCTTTTTGGGGGATGAATCTTTGCACACAACAGTCCACCCTTTGTATTTTGTGCCTGTTCTTGCTGCACTGGAAATTCTGGAAGCTACTCTTCGCATATCGGTATCACTTGATCCAATCTCAAAAAGCTCTGTATGCTCCCGAACAAAGTTTCTTAGATTGCGGAACTCATACCGGATTTCATTTTTGCTGATGATGTAGGATTTTGCGCTTCTATTCGTTTCGTACATTCCGGTATTGGGGGATTCCTTCAGCGCTTTTACCCTTGCCGTTGGATCATTCTGCGCTTCCTTTTTTGCGCAGCCGCAGGAGGTGGTGTGGCCGCTTCTTAGATTCCCCATGGCTACATCTGCGGTGTTCCCGCAATCGCAGCGGCAGCGCCAGATGGAATTATGTGATTTACTTCCGATACGCTCGATGGCAACCAGCTTTCCAAAGCGTTCTCCTGCAATGGAGATCTGCCGTTTTTCAAATCTGGTGTGGCCACAGGAAGTGGCTTTCCCACTTCTAAGATTTCCCCCGATTGCGGAAAATTCTTTACCGCAGGAACAGCGGACATTCCATATTGCGCTTCCATCAGAGGAATTAGGCGCCCTGCTGATAACAACAAGGGCGCCAAATTGCTGGCCGGTTAAATCAATCAGTTTTGCCATTAGATGCAACCCCAGATTCTAAGCCTATCGTTAACATATTCCTCATCCTCTTCGGTGCAGGGCTCCCACGTGGTGGAAGGATCGTTCAGAAGATCGTTAACGATGCAAATTGTATCCTCATCATTTGCATCCTCGAGCTCGTTGAGGCAAGTGGGGTCTCCGCAGGTTGTAAGCAAGAACTCGCCGTAAAGTTCTGGGATTCCGAAATAGAGAGTAGTGTTTTCGATCTCACCGTAAATAGTAGTCTTCTTCATTTTTGCGCTCCTCCTGATTTTTGTTTGGGTATCTCCCTTAAGTGTCTTTATTATACCGCACATTGTGCGGTATGTCAATACCTTTTTTTCAAAAATATAAAAAATTTTTCTGCGTGAATCATGCGGAAACCGTGCGGTTTTTCAAGCAAATTTTCTGTTACTATATAGATACAGAGAAAGGCGGTGTGAATATGTACAATCAGTTTGCCCCATATGGATATCCGCAGTTCGGGCAACAGTCGAACGGCTACCCGCAGAATATGTACATGCCCAATAACGCAACAGCGCAGGCTCCAGGCGGGATGGAGGTTGTAGCCGTCTCTCTGATCCAGCAGGTGGAACAGGTTCAGGTGCAGCCAGGGCAGAGGAAAATGGTTTTAGTTCAGAATGAGCCGGTCATAGCGTCCCGCTACGCTGACAATATGGGCCTTGTCACTACGGAATATTACCGCCTGGAAAAATTCATCCCTGGCGCTTCTGTTGCCACTCAGACTGGCGATTATGTAACCAGGCAGGAGTTTAACGCATTCGTTGAAAGCCTCAAGGGCTGCAAAAAGGAGGGCGCTGAATGAATCCTTTGATGCATGGCATGGGCATGGCTAATGGTATCAATCCCCAAGCAATCCAGCAGGTGAAACGGATGATGAACATGTTCCGGGCTGCCAGCAATCCACAGCAGATGTTGATGCAGGCCGCGCAGCAGAATCCCGCCATTGGAACCGTAATGCAGATGTGCAACGGCAAAAATCCGAAAGATGTATTTTATGAACAGTGCAAGAAAATGGGGGTCAACCCTGATGATATTATTAACCAGCTCAGATGATTGCCTGATTGGCAAGGAAGCATCCAAAGTTATCGAGGCTATCATAAATCGCGGCAATGACGCAGAAATCCGCCGCAAAGGCGACGGATATATCATCCTGGAAGTAGAGAAAACAATAAAATACCGCGCCTGACGGATAGGCGTCAGGCAGGACCATTGGGGTCAGTTGTTGCAGATTTTGCAATAACTGGCCCTTTTTATTTCGGTAATCCTTCCCGCGCCCGGGGCGGGATTGATTATAAATTTTGATCTTTTCGAAAGGAGAAAAATATGGAAAATACTTATTCCCTATCCGATGTAGCCGCTGTTACTCGCGGTAATGACGGTTTCGGGTGGGGCGCTGATGGCATGGGCTTCTTCTGGATTTTTGCCCTGCTCCTGCTGCCTGGTCTGTTTGGCGGCG
>CALYSH010000265.1 GCA_945485625.1 uncultured Lachnospiraceae bacterium
GATTCCGCCCTCCCCTGCATTTTCTGCCGGCACAATACACTCCCTGATTCCCCACTGTACAGCAGCCCGCACCATGGGCAGCACCCCCCGCACCGGCTTCACCTCTCCATCCAGTCCCAGCTCTCCCATAAACAAAATTTTATCGCAGGCTTCCCGGGGATAGTACTCCAAAGCTCCTAACAGGGCTACCGCAATAGGTAAGTCAAAGGCTGTTCCCTCCTTTCTCAAATCTGCCGGAGATAGATTAATGGTAATGCGCATGGGAGGAATCTCCATCCCTGCATTCTTTAAAGCCGCCCAGACCCGTTCCCTGGACTCACGCACCTCCTGTCCCAGAGAACCCACCATGTTTACTGTGGGCAATCCGTTGGAGACATCCACCTCCACCCACACCTGACCGGCCTCCACTCCCAGCAAAGCTCCCGATAACACTGCACGATACATACATGCCCTCCTTTGTTTTTTCCATGCACAACAAAAAAGACACAGTCCCCTGTGATGGAATCTTTCATAAAAAAAATACTGTGAAAAAATGAAACGAGTTGTTTCAAAGAAAATAAGATAGTCGCCGTTTCCGGCCATTCTTTGGTACTTTTGTGATAATTTCCCTTTGGTTATTATACGACTTCCCCGGCAGATTTACAAGGAAAATCCTTTTTTTAATTTATCCAGTGCTTTTTTCTCAATTCTGGACACATAGCTTCTGGAGATTCCCAGATACTCTCCAATTTCATTCTGCGTCATTTCACGCTCCCCATACAACCCGTATCGATGTATAATAATATCCCTTTCCCGCTTTGTCAGGACCCGTTCCAGCAGTGCCAGCATATTCCGAACATTATTGTCAAGCTCCATACGTTCCACCACATCGGTCTGGCTATGCTCCATGATATCTAACAGACGGATTTCATTGCCCTCTTTGTCCTGACCGATGGGTTCATAGAGAGAGACCTCCCTCTCCCGCTTCTTCCTGCTCCGAAGCATCATCAAAAGTTCATTGTCAATACATCTGCAGGCATATGTGGCAAATCTCCCCTTTCCCGCATCAAAGGTATTCACCGCTTTAATCAGTCCAATGCTTCCTATGGAGAGTAAATCATCCAAATCCTCATCCACATTCTGATATTTCTTCACGATATGCGCTACCAGTCGCAGGTTATGCTCTATCAGTCTTTCCCTTGCTTCCCTGGCTTCTTCCACAGATCCGGTCCGCATCCGGTCTACATACCTTGCCTCGTCCTCCGGCGTTAAAGGCTGCATAAAGGTCTTCAATGAAAGCCTCCGCCTCTATCCTTACCTATAGTCTATGTAAGGGGGACAGTGTCGGTGCCTGTCATATTTGGTGAAAGTTACAATAAAAACCGGGCCATCACATAATTGCTGATATCAATCCCTTTTTGTGTCAGGAATACATATCCCTGCTCCTTCTGTAGCAGTCCGTCATCCATGTTCCGTTCAATCACCTTCCCGTACACATGGGACAGCTTCTCCCCAAAGCATTCTTCAAAATCTTTTTCCGACACCCCACGCAACAGACGAAGTCCCAAAAACATGGTTTCCTCCATTTGCTCCCGGGTGCTCAGGTATTCCATATGACACCGCCGGTTCATGGGCTCCCGGATATAAGCCTCTCTGTCCGTATCATTCTGGAACCGTTTCTGTCCCATTAGAGAAGCGGCACCGATTCCCAGTCCCAGATAGTCCACCCGCGTCCAGTATCCCATATTATGACGGCATTCCCTGCCCGGCTTTGCATAATTGGATATTTCATAATGGACATATCCTGCCTCACAAAGTCTCTCATGGGTAAGCCAGTACAGTTCCCTCTCCCTGTCTTCCTCCCAAGGTTTTACAGTGCCCTCGCTGACCATATCCCACAGAGGAGTATTCTCCTCCACTATCAGACTGTAAGCAGAAATATGCTCCGGGTTCAGGGCAAGTACTCTGTCCAGGGTTCTCCCATAGCTTTCCGCCGTCTGTCCCGGGAGTGCCCCCATCAAATCCACATTGATATTGTCAAATCCCACCGTTCTGGCAGCCCGGTAAGCCTCCAGAAACTCCTCATAGGTATGGATACGGCCAATGGCGGCAAGCTCCGAATCTTCCGTGGACTGCAGCCCAATGCTCAGTCGGTTTATACCAGCCCTATGATATATGGTCAGCTTCTCCATGTCCACCGTACCGGGATTCACCTCCATGGTAATCTCCGCATCCTCTGCAAGGCGGTAATGCTTTCGCAACAGCTCCAGCAATTCCTGTATCTGCCCTGCATCTGCCACACTGGGGGTACCGCCCCCAAGGAAGACGCTTCTCACCGTATACCCTTCTGCCTCGGATGCCCGTTCTACTGTTTCACGCATCAAGGCTTCCAAATATGCCCTCCTTGTATCCTCATCCGCCGGTCCGGAGAGAAAATCACAGTACAGGCATTTGCGAATACAAAAAGGAATATGAAAATAGATTTCCAGCTCTTTATCTGTCCTCATCCAACTTTAACACACTCATAAATGCTTTCTGGGGGATCTCCACGTTGCCCACCTGGCGCATACGCTTCTTTCCCTCCTTTTGCTTCTCCAAAAGCTTCTTCTTTCGACTGATATCACCGCCATAGCACTTGGCAAGCACATCCTTTCGCATGGCCTTTACGGTTTCCCTTGCAATAATCTTGCCACCCACCGCAGCCTGGATCGGAATCTCAAATAGATGTCTTGGGATTTCATCCTTCAGCTTCTCGCACATTCTGCGCCCTCTCTCGTATGCGGAATCCGCGTGTACGATAAAGGATAATGCATCCACTTCCTCCCGGTTAATCAGGATATCCAGCTTCACCAGACTGGAGGTTTCATACCCCTTTATATCATAGTCGAAGGATGCGTAACCTCTAGATCTGGATTTCAAAGCGTCAAAGAAATCATAAATGATTTCATTTAAGGGAAGCTCATACTTTAACAGTGCTCTGCTGCCCTCAATATATTCCATTCCCAGATATCGACCACGTCTCTCCTGACACAGCTCCATAATGGAACCGATAAACTCACTGGTAACCATAATCTCTGCAGAAACAATGGGTTCTTCCATATGTTCAATCTCCGAAGGATCC
>CALYSH010000266.1 GCA_945485625.1 uncultured Lachnospiraceae bacterium
CATATCCGCACGCAGCAGGAACACCCTTCCGGGTTTTTTGCCGCCGGCCAGGGCTACCAGGCCGGCTCGTCCGCACTCCTCCGGCTCATAACCCAGCTTTTCCAGCTCCTGCTTCACATATTCCAATGTTTCCTTGATATCAAATCCTGTTCCCGGATGGGTATGAAGAAATCTTCGGTCCACTACGATGGTCTCCCTAAGCTCCCCTGCATCCTTAATAATCTGTTCCGGTTTCATCATTCTATTCCTCCTTCCGGACAAAAAGGGCTTCCGGTACGGTCCCCCCTAACCTCACTTACAATGTTATTTCCAGTATAGCCTGCACGCAATCCAAAAACAATTAACATTCCATTAAATTCCTGCCTGCTATGCGGAAATTCCCGCATTGGCCCAGATTCCAACCACCAAAATGGACATATCATCCCGAACGTGTCCTTCATTGGCCATAATGACTCCCTGCATGATCTTCTCCGCAATCTCCCTGGGATTCTGCGCTGTAATGGAACCAATGAAGGTTTCCAGACCGCCCTCTTCGCTGGGAAAGCTCTCCGATACCCCATCCGTTACCATGATAATATAATCCCCGCTCTCCACATTCACCTCTTCTCTTCGAATCTCCGGGCATTGGAAAATCCCCAGGGGCAGACTGCCACCTTCAATGCTAGTCACCTTCCGCCCCCGTTTCAAAAAGGACACTGCCCCTCCGGATTTATAAAAGATTCCTCTCTCCCCATACAAATCCAGGCTGCAGACATCAAGAGTGGGATGACCGCTTCCATCCTCCCGGACAAACATGGCCGCATTCACCAGTCCTATAGCCTGATCCATATCGTATCCGGTTTCTATCAGATGCTCCATCAAATCCAACACTCTGGTACTGTCCTCGCAGGCCTTCTCCCCGGAACCGGTTCCATCCGATATGAGCAAGTGTAATTTTCCGTGCTCCGACTCCAATATGGAATAATTATCACCGGATATATTTTCCTTATCCTTAACCACCCTTGCAAAGCCGGTTAAGGTTACAAGCTCCGGTTCCTCCACAAACAGAAAGCACCGGCTGGTCTGGTCGATTAAACAGGGACTGTTTACCGATAACTTCAGCCTCCTTTTTAACAACACACTCAGATAATCCGCCACGAATTCTCCCGGGATGCCATTCTTCTTCCCGGTGGTCAGGGAAATACCTATGGCACCGTTTCCCTCCCGGTCCGGGAAAAACAAAGGTTGTCCCGCAGTAATCTTTTCCTCCTTTAGAGCCTGGATAATCATTTTCCCCCGACGGTGGTCCATGGGGCGGAAATGGAATACTTCTCCTGCCATCTGCGTCATTATTTTGGATACCTCAATCAGATTACTGCTGATTACCTGGCGATTCTCCCACAATCTATGTTCCTCCAAAAGCTCTCTTCTGTCCGACCGGTGGGCTACAAAATCCCCACCAAAGCTTCTGGCCAGCTCCCGAAAGCTTTCCGCGTAGCTTAACAGCTGCTGCCTGCACAAATCCGGTATCTGCAGACTCCACTCCTCTCTTTTTTGCTTTTCCTCCGATATCAACATGCCTCTACCTCCTTCCCCTGCTTCCGGTCCGGTTGTCCCACCGCCCGATAGGGTTGCTTTCGATTATAGGAAGGAGATGTTTTTCTTTTTGTCAAAAGCGGTTGTAAATCCCTTCATTTTTTGCGACAAAAAAAGAGTCTGTCCACCGGACAAACTCTCTCATACCAATTCATTCCAAAACAGAGGCTCTACTGCTCCTGTTTAAAAATAATATCACCTTCATATACCAGGCCCAGCTTATCCTGGGCTACTTCCTCCACATACTTTTTGGTCTGGGTATATTTTCCAAACTCTTCAATGTCCTGCTTCCGCTTTTCTTCCTCCTGAAGAAGCCTTTCATAGCGAGTCTGGGTCTCGGAAACTGCGTCAATCTTCTCCCGAAGCTTCCGGCCGCTTATGGAAACCACCACCATAATCATTACGAGTACCATGGTAACCAGAAGCATACTGAATTTATTCTGTTGTCTCTTTCGATATGCCGCTTTTTTTCTAGCCATAAGCTTTCTCCAAACCTGTTTTCTATCCTATAGTCATTTTAAGCAATCTCACAAAAAAGGTCAACTTCTTTTTTAAGTGAAAGAATGCACTCTTACGTTTCCTCTGAACCCCGCATCCCGCCTTGTGTACAGCGGCTCTCATATGGGTTCCGGCCAGCCTCATCAGACCTGTCAGGCACCTTACCACCTTTTTTATCGGCCAGAGCAACCAGGTAAATAACCAGGTGCCAAATCGAATGTAGATGGGACTGACTGTTTTTTTGTACAAAAGCATCCCTGCCAGTGCACCCATAACCGCAAACCATCTGAGATTCCCTTCCCCCTGCCTGTGCATCAGCAAAAAGACCGACATGCAGGTATAGGTCCAGAAAGCAAAATCCTCCATCGAAATCCAAAACCCCTTATGTGCAATCACTCTCCGAAGGATTCGAAAAAAATCATAGAGAAAAGTGATGAATACCCCCAGAAGAAATGAATAAAACAAAAACTCCCTTTCCTTCATGTTCTTCCTCTCCTACCGAAACAGTCTGGAAAGAACGGACTGGGTCTTTTGTCCTGCACTTTTGGCGACCTCCGAATAAGTAAAGCTGTCCAGCTTCCCGTCAATATCCACCTCACCCTTATCCAAAGTCAGGCGGTTCACATGCAAATCATCCCCCTTTATCATGAGCATACCCTGCTCGGTTTCTAACAAAACCTCATGAATATCGAAGGACAGCACATCATTGACACCACTGATGGTACAGGTCTTTCTGTTTGTCATGGTCATCTTATGTGTCCGCTGATTATAATTGATTTCTTCCACCCATAGCCTCCCTGAATACATTTCGAATTGTGCTCTTTCATCGAATTTGAATCTTTCTCCGGTGGCACAACACCCCCGCCCATGAGGGCAAGGGACTCTCATGGATGAAATATCTGCAGTTGGTTGCGTTGCTTCAACCAAGATGCACTAAGCATGATCAAAGAAGCGAAGTACATTCACAAAAATCCAAAACTCGCTTCGCTCAAACAGTTGGATTTTTGTTCATA
>CALYSH010000267.1 GCA_945485625.1 uncultured Lachnospiraceae bacterium
TGTTACCACAGTTGCAGGTAACTGTAGCCTGATAGTATGCGGGATGTAATCCTTCTTTCATCTCTTTCACCTCTCTATAATCATATAAGTTACAATTCGTGTTCTCATCCGCACTGCCTATGGAACCACAAACAGCTTAATCATTGTAACATAAGAAAAAATGACTTGCAATAGGTAATTTGTATTTTTTTAGGTATCTTTTCCAATATTTATTACACAAATCGGTTCTTTTTCACCATGGCAACGAATTCCTGATTATTTTTTGTTCTGGCAAACAGATCCAGGATACGATCTGTTGCGTCATCCGGTTTCAAACCATTTAAAGCCTTGCGCATAATATTGATTGCTTCGGCCTCCTCCTCGGAAAGAAGCAGATCCTCTCTTCTGGTCCCTGATTTGGCTAAATCGATAGCGGGGAAAATACGTTTCTCGGAAAGCTTCCGGTCCAGTACCATTTCCATATTGCCGGTGCCCTTAAACTCCTCATATACCACATCATCCATCTTGCTGCCTGTATCCACCAGAGCAGTTGCCAAAATCGTAAGGCTTCCGCCCTCACGCATATTTCTGGCTGCGCCGAAGAATCGCTTGGGCATATGCAATGCCGCAGGGTCCAGACCACCGGACAGAGTACGTCCGCTGGGGGGAACCACCTGATTGTATGCACGGGTCAGACGGGTAATACTGTCCAGCAGGATTACAACATCCCGTTTATGCTCCACCAAACGCTTTGCACGTTCAATTACCATCTCCGATACCTTTTTATGGTGCTCGGGAGTCTCATCAAAGGTGGAGTAAATCACCTCCACATTCTCTCCCACAATGGCTTCCTTAATATCCGTAACCTCCTCCGGACGCTCATCAATCAGCAGAATCAACATATGCATTTCCGGATTGGAACGAAGTATGGACTTGGCGGTTTCCTTTAACAATGTGGTTTTACCGGCCTTGGGCGGGGACACAATCATACCTCTCTGCCCCTTCCCCACAGGACTCACCAGATCAGTAACCCTCATAGCAATGCTGCAGCCGGGTGTTTCCAACCGGATACGCTCGTTTGGAAATATGGGGGTCATGTCCTCAAAGGAAAGTCTCTTACAGGCTTCCTCCGGAGGTAAACCGTTTATGCTGCGGATGAACAACAGGGCGCTGAATTTCTCCTGCTGGGTTTTAATACGCTTATTCCCCACCAGAATATCCCCCGTTTTCAATCCGAATCTTCGAATCTGCCCGGGCGCCACATACACATCATTGTCTCCCGGCATAAAATTGGCACTGCGGATGAAACCATAACCATTCTCCGTAACCTCCAGGATACCGCTGGCTTCCTCACCGCTGTCCAGATCCTTGGGGTAAGAGCATTCTTCTGTCTTAACTTCCTCCGGTTTCTCCTCTGTCGGCGGGTTTTCTACCGGCCCTTCCTCCTCTGTTTTCCCTTTTCCGTCCTCTTCCAGCATTGCCTCTACCAGCTCTGCTTTTTTCATGGAAGAAATACCCTTTATCCCTCGTATTTTCGCCAATTCACGTAAATCAGCCAATGCAAGAGACTCATATTTTTCTCTCATATATACCTCCAATAAACAACTTTTCCAATGTTTGTCTGTGTTCAAAATACTAATTTACATTTATCCGGGGGAAAAAATAAGATACGATTCAGAATTCATGCGTTTGTGTGAATTATAACCCATTTTACATAAAATAGAAAGACCCAATTGAAAAAAAACTTGCTTCCCCGGGCGATATCATATATCATAAGGAATGGATTCAAATGTACTCAGAAAGAAGGTAATACACATGACAATCAATGAACAGGCACTTATGATGCATGAAAAATGGAACGGAAAGCTGGAAACCACCTCCAAGGCGACCGTAAAGAGCCGCGAAGATCTGGCAATCGCCTATACTCCCGGTGTGGCTGAGCCCTGTAAGGTAATCGCCCGGGATAAGGAGGCTGCTTACAAATATACCATGAAATCCAATACGGTAGCCGTTGTATCCGACGGCAGCGCCGTGCTTGGTCTGGGTAACATTGGCCCCTATGCAGCCATGCCCGTTATGGAAGGGAAAGCGGTTTTGTTCAAAGAATTTGGTGGTGTAAATGCCGTTCCCATCTGCCTGGACACTCAGGATACCGAGGAAATCATCAAGGCGGTTACTTATCTGGCTCCCGGCTTCGGCGGTATCAATCTGGAGGATATCAGTGCGCCCCGTTGCTTTGAAATTGAGGAGCGTTTAAAGAGTATTCTGGACATCCCTGTATTCCACGATGACCAGCATGGCACCGCCATCGTTGTACTGGCAGGTATCATCAATGGTCTGAAGGTGGTAGGAAAGAAAAAGGAAGATTGTCGTGTGGTTGTAAACGGTGCCGGAAGTGCAGGTGTGGCAATCACCAAGCTTTTACTGACCTACGGTTTCCCCCATATTACCATGTGTGATAAAGTAGGTATCCTGTCCAAGACCACCGAGGGCTTGAACTGGATGCAGCAGAAAATGGTTGAAGTGACCAACTTAGAAGGCAAGACCGGTACCCTGGCAGACGCCTTAAAGGGCGCCGATATCTTTGTTGGTGTATCCGCTCCCAATATTGTAACCGCTGAAATGGTTGCATCCATGAACAAGGATTCCATCCTCTTCGCCATGGCAAACCCGGTGCCCGAAATCATGCCCGATGTGGCAAAGGCAGCCGGTGCCCGCGTGGTAGGAACCGGACGCAGTGATTTCCCCAACCAGGTTAACAACGTAGTAGCATTCCCCGGCATCTTCAAGGGTGCATTGGAAGGCCGTGCCACCCAGATTACCGATGAAATGAAGCTGGCTGCCGCAGAAGCAATTGCCGGTCTGGTACCGGAAAGTGAACTGAACGAGGACAACATTATGCCGGAAGCATTCAATCCTCAGGTTGCCGAATTGGTGGCAAACGCTGTAAAGAGCCACATCCGCTAATGGAAACGACACCTGACTTCTGGCTGGATAAGCCCTACTATTCCCTGGATGCCTACTGCAAGAAGACATTCGGTCATAAATGTTACAAAATAGCCCTGAATGCCCATATGACCTGTCCCAACCGGGACGGCTCCCTGG
>CALYSH010000268.1 GCA_945485625.1 uncultured Lachnospiraceae bacterium
TCGCCCGTGATTTTGGACGAAAGATAATATTCCGCACCGTCGCCCGACAATGTTATTCTTGTACTGGTTGTTACCTTCCTTCTGACTGTTATCTTTGATCTTGTTGTAGCGATTGAGGTTGGTATTGTATGTGCTGCTTTTCTGTTCATGAAGAGAATGAGTGATGTGACCGATGTAGAGGGCTGGAAATATGTGGATGATGAGGAGGATGCAGACAGCCTTTCCCTTCGAGTCGTACCTCGCAATACTCTGGTATATGAGATCAATGGACCGTTATTCTTCGGCGCTGCGGATAAGCTTCTCGGAATTGAAACCGACGAAAAGGTGAACTGCCTGATTCTTCGTATGAGAAGCGTTGGCACCATCGATGCAACTGCCCTGCATAATCTGGAGATTCTTCAGGAGGATTGTAAAAAGAAAAGCATCCAGATGGTAATGTCCCATGTAAATGAGCAGCCTATGAAGGTCATGACAAAGGCCGGCTTTGTGGAAAAGGTTGGTAAGGAAAACTTCTGTGTAAATATTGATGCGGCATTAAAGCGTGCACAAGATTTACAATAACAATATTTTGTGGTATGATATGAGCGGAGTGGTAGACCTTGTACCTCCGCTCTATTTTTTTGAACAGGAGCAGAAGAAAAGTGGCAGAATTAACTCCAATGATGCAACAATATGTGGAAACAAAGAAAGCATACCAGGATTGTATTCTTTTTTATCGCCTGGGAGATTTTTATGAAATGTTTTTTGAGGATGCTTTGGTAGCTTCAAAGGAACTGGAAATCACTTTGACGGGAAAGGATTGCGGTCAGGAGGAACGGGCACCCATGTGCGGAGTTCCCTTTCATGCGGTAGAAGGATATCTGAATAAACTGGTGAGCCGTGGATATAAGGTGGCCATTTGCGAACAGGTGGAGGACCCGAAGCTTGCAAAGGGACTGGTGAAGCGTGAGGTTGTCCGTATCGTGACGCCGGGTACCAATCTGTGTATGCAGGCACTGGAGGAGACAAAGAATAATTTTTTGATGTGCGTGGCATATGCTCCCAATACCATCGGTTTGTCCATAGCGGATGTTACTACCGGTGATTATTATCTGACGGAAGTAGAAGATTTAAAGCGCCTGATGGATGAAATCGTAAAATATGAACCCAGCGAGCTGGTATGCAATGATGCTTTCCTTGTGAGCGGAATTGATGTGGCTGACCTAAGGGGTCGATTACATATATCCGTGGCCGCTTTGGACAGCCATATCTTTGATGATGAAGGCTGTAAGAAGACCCTGATGAAGCATTTTCATGTAAATACACTGATCGGTCTTGGAATTGAGGATTTTCCAATGGGCATGGTAGCGGCAGGAGCGTTACTGCAGTATCTCTATGAAACTCAGAAGACCGGGCTGGAGCATTTTCGACATGTATATCCCTATCTGACAAGCAAATATATGTTGTTAGACAGCTCCACCAGAAGGAACCTGGAGCTTACGGAAACACTTCGCGAGAAGCAGAAGCGTGGCTCTCTGTTGTGGGTACTGGATAAAACCAGGACTGCCATGGGTGCCAGGATGCTTCGGAGCTTTATTGAGCAGCCTTTGATTGATAAGGAAGCAATCGAACATCGTCTGGATGCCATAGAGGAGCTTTCCAAGCACTCTGTATCCAGAGATGAATTGAGAGAGTACTTAAATCCGGTATACGATCTGGAGCGTCTGTTATCCAAGGTGACCTATAAAACTGCCAATCCAAGGGATTTGATTGCGTTTCGGAATTCATTGCAGATGCTTCCTCCCATTAAGACGGTGCTGGGTGAATTTGAAAAACAGGAGCTGGCGTCCATCCGGGAGGAAATCGATGGCCTGGAGGATATTGCCGGACTGATTGCGGAGGCAATCGAGGAGGAACCGCCTTTGTCCATCCGGGAAGGGAATATGATAAAGGATGGATTTGATGAAACGGTGGACATGCTTCGTTGCGCAAAGCGGGAAGGAAAGCAGTGGCTTGCTTCTCTGGAGGAAGAGGATCGTGCCAGAACCGGCATCAAGAATCTGAAGATTAAGTACAATAAGGTGTTTGGATACTATTTTGAAGTAACCAATTTCTATAAGGACCTGGTTCCGGAGGATTATATCCGGAAGCAGACCCTGGCAAACGCGGAACGGTATACCACTCCCAGATTGAAGGAATTGGAGGATACCATTCTGAATGCAGAGGACAAGCTCCAGACATTGGAGTATGATTTGTTCTGCAGAATCCGGGACTCGGTTGCGGCGGAGATTGAACGAATTCAGAGAACAGCCAAGGCCGTGGCCAGACTGGATGTTTATGCATCCCTGTCTTATGTGGCAGAACGGAATCATTATGTGCGCCCGAAACTGAATGAGAAGGGTGTAATCGATATCAAAAACGGAAGGCATCCGGTAGTGGAACAGATGATTCAGAATGATATGTTCATTGCCAATGATACCTTCTTAGATAACGGAAAGCATTGTATCAGTATCATTACCGGACCCAATATGGCAGGTAAATCTACCTATATGCGCCAGAGTGCCCTGATCGTGCTGATGGCGCAGATTGGAAGCTTTGTACCCGCGAAAAGTGCGGATATCGGTCTGGTTGACCGGATCTTTACCCGTGTGGGTGCATCCGATGACCTGGCAAGCGGTCAGTCCACCTTTATGGTGGAAATGAATGAGGTAGCCAATATTTTGCGAAATGCCACCTCCAAAAGCCTCCTTGTATTGGATGAGATTGGACGGGGAACCTCTACCTTTGACGGTTTGGCCATTGCCTGGGCTGTGATTGAGCATATCAGTAATAAGAAGCTTTTAGGCGCCAAGACATTGTTTGCCACCCATTACCATGAACTGACTGAGCTGGAAGATAAGATGAACAATGTGAATAACTACTGCATTGCGGTAAAGGAATGCGGTGATGATATTGTATTTCTGCGAAAGATTATAAAAGGCGGTGCGGATAAGAGCTATGGTATCCAGGTAGCGAAGCTGGCCGGAGTGCCGGATATGGTAATCGGTCGTGCGAAGGAAATTGTGGAGCAGTTAACCAATAATGATATT
>CALYSH010000269.1 GCA_945485625.1 uncultured Lachnospiraceae bacterium
GCCGATAAGGTTCTCGCCCGGTATATTCATAAAGCGCGGCAGTCCCGCTCCCGAAGCAACAAAGATACCCGCAAAACCCTACTTTCCGAATGCCCTTGAAACAATTCTAGATAGCAAAGAAATTACACTTGTTAAAATGTTTACAAACGTAGTAAAAGCAGGAATGATTACATCGACGAGTGGTTGCGCAAGTGTAAGCAGCGTTCCCTTCAAACGAGCAATGGCAGCAGATGCCTCATCGTTGGCGCTAATAACATCTCCGATGTATTCCCTAAATTTCCGAAGTCCGGCAGTAATTACAGAAAAAATTAGCACGCGGGATGCAAGCTTAGTTATTCTGGATTGCAATTTTGCAAACCGCTTGTTTGCGTCACCTATGGCCTCATTGAATCTACTTTGGTTCTTTTCTGCCTGTGCAAGCTGATCCGTAATCTCTGCGGCCTGCGCTTTCATTCCATTTAATGATTCCGTATCGCGTATAACGCTATCAGTAATCTTTGTATATTGATTTCCGATCCGCTCAGCCTCTTTGTTTTGCTGATTCAAAATAGCAGTCTGCTCCTTCAGAGATGCCTGTGCTTCAGATAATCCTACAGGATTCTTTATTCCGTAAGTATCTCTTATGCTTTGCAACTCAGATATTCTTGCGTTTATCTGTGATATGGTATCTTCCGTCTTTTTTGCCTCGCTTAGGGCGTCTTTCAGCTCTGTTTTGAGAGCAGATTGTCTTATTTTTTTGTCGTTTAGCTTTTTTTCAGAATCGTCGATTTTCTCAGAAATCTTTGCATATTTCTTTTCTAACCCCTTGTTATCAAGGTCTGTTTCAAAAATAATCCTTCCGTCAGGCATTTAATCACCACGCTTTTTTGTTATTCGAAAATTTTCGTGACATTTACAATAAATAGAGATAAACTACAGAAGATGATAGAATCTAGCACCTAAACGCCTGACATGCCGGAATAACGGCGGTGCAGTTTCATTTGACACCCCAATCACGCAGAACATCATTGTCTGCATCAGTGAATTGCTGCTTGAAGTCAACAAGATCACGATTCTGCATATACCATGCCTTGTCAGATTTATCCATCGGCTTCCCTCTTGCCTTCAGATTCCGAATGCGGACGATTTGTGCAAACAGGCAATCTCCTATCTCCATATATGCAGAGAGGAATGTCCACCAGTGCAAACCACCAGTGTTTGCCACATCGTCATATGGAATGTCACGAATTTCGCGGCCTAAAACCCTGTTTACTGGGGCAATGATATGCTGTATATCTTGATCCCAGGAAACCATTTTAGGCCCTTGCTTTCCGGTATCATCATGCCCACCATTTATGAACCAAAAGCACTGCCTAAGAGCATCTTGATAATGCTCCGGTGGCATATCATCAAATTCCTGGTAAAAAATAATCATTGCCAGAAACGATTTATCTTGTTGATCCAGTTCCGGATCTTCCATAGCAGACAGGATATCCAGAATACATCGGTAGTCATATCGAATCGCGTAATCTATTCCGCAGACATTCAGTTTTTTGGGAAGGCCATAGTTCATAGTGTAACCTCAAAGGGCGCCAGGGAAATCCGGCGCCCTTCCTGCTTAGTTGTGGTACTTCTTGTACTTGCTGTACTTGTCGGTGTACTTCTTGATGCGGGTATCCCGCTTTGCCAGATTCTCCGTGATGGATTCGTCCATCTCGTCCAGCAGGGCGAACAGGAAGTTTTCCACAACCGTCATGCCGTCCGCCAGGGCAAACAGGCGCGTTTTGAACACATCCCGGCAGAAACCGTCGCCAAACAGAGAATCAACAGCCTCCCGCATCTCGGCGTCCTCGGCGCGGCTGATATCAAACCTGGCAGCCGGGTCTGCTTCTTCATCATATTGCTTTTTCCGGGCTTCATGGATCTGAGACAGCTTCGAGGTCAGACCATACAAGGATTCCGCGAATCCGTTGTCTGCCGGGTTGAAATCAACAGTGCGGCCAGTATCAGTTCCGTCGATAAAGACAGGCAGATGCTTAATGCCGCTGGAAACATCAAACCGTTCTTGGCTCATTGCTTCCCCTCCTTACGCGGCAGTAAATGTAACCGTACCGCCGGTGCTGGTTGCTGTACCTGTCTGACGCTTCCCGCCGAAAGTAACATCAATCGGCATACCGATGTTGGAAGAACCCCCAAGGCTTGTGGGCCTCACCGTACTTGACATATACCGCTCAGCAAAAGCACCTGATTCCGCATCTCCTGTGTACGCATGAACAACCAAAACATCATTGTTGGACATGGCAGCAACATCATGATCCTTTATGGACTGGTTCCAAAGCCTGAGCTGGGCTTTGTCGCCTGCGTCCAATTCGCAGGGGTCGAAGGTCTGCGTGATCGTGGGCGTTTTCAGCTCTGTGTAGGTATCGCCAAGGATATCCGTCTTAGTTTCATCGCCCCAGTCGTATTCCATGGAGCTGTCCTCAACGCGCTTTCCGATAACGCTCCATACGGGGGCTTCGCTGGTGCCTGTGTTCAGGTACAGAATCAGGAGCTTTCTGGCAACAGTTGCCCCTTCTTTTGTATTAAAATTCATGTCAGCCATTTGTTTTTCACCTCAAATTTTTTCGTAAATTTCACGGACAGTTGTACCATGTACATTGCTGTACCTTCTTCGTCAGCGTCGTACAATACGCCGTTCTGGGCAGTGATGGTCTCGCTTTCCGGATCGTCTCCGAATGTGGGAGATTCGCGCAAGACGGACTTCCGCTGCACCCACTCCTGGAAATCCATTACCCAATCTGCGTTTTCCATTGACCCAACATCGTCACCGGGAGATTTCTCAAAGACATAGTAAAGCCCGAAGTTGTACTGATTGGTTACGGTGGTATTGCCAAGAATATCCCCCTTGCGGGATACCTCAACAAGGCCGGATGGAAAGAGGCCGCCGTTGAATGGTATCTGATCCGTGTAGTCCACATGGAAGTCGCGAAATATATCGGAGCCAGGATAACTCTTGACGAAATCCCGGATTTTTTCAAGTGCGGTCATTTCCCTTTCCTCCTGACATAGGCCT
>CALYSH010000270.1 GCA_945485625.1 uncultured Lachnospiraceae bacterium
TGGCAGATTGTGCATGTCGGTCCGGTGGGATATGGTGATTCTACCTATCAGTCATTTTCCACCTTTGCGGGGAATCCCTAATATATTGATTTGGAGTTTTTGATTGATGACGGATACCTGACCAGGGAAGAATGTGATGCCTGCGATTTCGGTAATCATGAAAACTATATTGATTACGAGAAGATGTATCTTCAACGTTTCCCTCTGCTTCGTAAGGCATGGGAGCGTGCAGTAAAAAAAGGCTTGGAAACGAAGAAGGACTATGTGGCATTCTTAAAGAAGAGCATGAACTGGCTGGATGATTATGCTCTTTACATGGCGCTTAAGGATGCATTTCCAGGGAAGTGTTTTATTGAATGGGAGAGAGACATTCGGCTGCGCGAGCCTCTGGCTATGGCGAAGTACCGCAGAGAGCTGGCGGATGAGATTCGCTTTTATCAGTTCCAACAGTATCTGTTTGACAAGCAGTGGAGGGAATTGAAGTTATACGCAAACAAGGCCGGTGTGAAGATTGTAGGAGATATTCCGATTTATGTGGCATTTGACAGCGCGGACACCTGGGCACATCCGGAGCTGTTCCAGCTGGATGAAAGCGGTATGCCCACCGCAGTAGCAGGTTGTCCTCCGGATGCGTTCTCCTCTACCGGTCAGCTTTGGGGAAATCCCCTGTACAATTGGGAGTATCATCAGAAAACCAATTATGCATGGTGGATGCAGCGAATCGGTTATTGCTATGAACTCTATGATGTGGTCCGTATCGATCATTTCAGAGGCTTTGACGAGTATTGGTCTGTTCCCTATGGCGCAGAAACTGCAGCGGGCGGTCACTGGGAGGAAGGACCCGGAATAGAGTTGTTTGAAACCATGAAGCGCAAGCTGGGTAAGAAACGCGTCATAGCAGAGAATCTGGGATTCCTTACCGACAGCGTAGTGAAGCTTTTGGAGGATACCGGATATCCCGGAATGAAGGTTTTGCAGTTTGCTTTTGATGCAAATGGGGAGAGTATTTATCTCCCACACAATTATGACCACAATTGTGTGGTGTATACCGGAACCCATGATAATGAGACAACTGCAGGCTGGATTACCACCAGAACGGAGCAGGACAGAGATTTTCTGGAGAGATATCTGAATCGTAAAAGGGATGAGGATTTATGCTGGGAATTGATTCGAACAGCTGCAGCCAGTGTAGCAGATATTGCCATTATTCCCATGCAGGATTATCTGGCATTGGGAAATGAGGCACGGATCAACACTCCGTCCACCCTGGGAGATAACTGGAAGTGGAGAATGAGTAAGGGTGCTGCCACCGATGAACTTGCGGAAAAGATATACGGTTTAACAAAAATGTACGGAAGGCTGTAGCCCTCCGTACATTTTTTCTGTAAAATAATTTCCATTAATCAAATTTTTTCATGGCCAGGTAGGAGTTATGGTATTCCTTCCTGTAGGTAACCTCCTCACCAAACCATTCGGGAGGCAAGAAGCTTTCTGCCGCTTCCTTGCTTCCAAATTCCACTTCGGCTACATTCAGGGGAGCAAAAGGGGGCTCGAACACATCCAGCTCGATTGTCAGGGTGTAATCCTCAGGAGGAGTAGGGAAGCCCTCCCGGAAGCCGGGGTTCTTTAGGGGAATCAGATAGCGGGTCTTGGAAATGATATTTCCGTCCGCTTTGTCACGCAGGTGGTAATAGGAGGCTTCATCCAGTGCAAGATTGTATTCCTCCCGGGCCATCATGCCGCGACCCTTGTAGGTCATATAGTAGGTATCATCCTCTTTGCGGACGCGGAACACCGGCTCCACATTTAAGTATGCCTGCTCTAAATGACGGTGAGGGTAGTCGGCCAGGTTTTCGGGTAATTTGTTGATGATAAATTTTCGTTCGATTTCCAATTGATTCACCAGTCCTTTTATATTTGTACCAAGTGTGATTAGCGGGGAATGGCACCGACTTCATAGCCGTTTTCCCGGAATGCTTGAATCACATCGGCCAGAATTTCTGTATTAGTGGAGCTGACTGCATGGAGCAGGTAAATGGCTCCTCCGTGGGCAGCCTGAGTAATCTTTTTCAGAGCTTTTTCCGGCTCAGGCTGTTTGGCAGTGTCATAGTCGTAATAAGCGAAACTCCAAAGGACACTACGGTAACCGAGACTTTGACATAATGCCAGAGTCTGTTCGGAAAATTCTCCCATGGGAGGTCGGAACAGATACATTTCATATTGAAAATGTTCCAGCATATAGTTGTGAAGCTTGGTGATTTCCCGGGAAGCTTCTTCCAGGGAGAGGGTGGGCATGGATTTGTGATTCACACTGTGGTTTCCGATTACATGCCCCTCATCAATCATTCGCTGCACCAGTTCCTTGTTTTGCTTTACATAAGCATAGGTAACAAAGAACACTGCCTTACAGTCGTTTTCTTTTAGCACATCCAGAATCTTTCCGGTATATCCGTTTTCATAGCCTTCATCCAAGGTGAGATAGATGTTTTTGGTATCTTCACCGATGAATAGCGCACCGTATTTATCGTATGCCGTCTGAGGATTTAAGGCTCCCAGGGGTCGATTGGCTTCGTCCGTTTTCAACCCGGGTCCAAATCCCTGCTTGGTGGAATCCAAAGCTTTCAAATCGTCCAGGGAGTAAATGGTGCCGTAGGTTTCCGAAACGGAACCGAAGGTATGACCGTCAAAGCTTGTCCAACCTGTATGGGATTCAAGGTAATCCGGTCCATCGGAAGTATCTTCCGTGGAGGGGAGTTCTTCCGATGAAGGTTCTGCGGGCTCGGAGGATTCCGGGTTTTCTACAGAAGGTTCGGATGAGGTTTCGCCGGACTCTTCCGTGGAGGGAGGAGTGGATTCCTCAGATATGAAATTTTCCGGGGTGAGAACAACCGGGGGAGCTGTTTTCCCCGGGCTGAATAAAAACACTGCAAGCACCGCCAGAAAGAGAATGCTTATAGGAATAATCAGTACAGGAAGTCGGTTTCTTCCCGAATTGCTTTGTTTACAACAACCGGACATGTTTGCCTCCGCTTTGTTTTTCA
>CALYSH010000271.1 GCA_945485625.1 uncultured Lachnospiraceae bacterium
TGTGAACAAAATAACACATAAAAGACTCAAGAATTAACATTCCAAACAGCCCCTTCCCATGTTATAATATCAAATATAAGACGATAGGGTCAAGGTCCCTAACTACGATAAATATCGAAAGGAGCTTCGTAACATGAAATTCGCTAACGGATGCTGGCTTTACAAGGAAGGCGTCAGCGCCTTCGCACCTCAGGAGATTTACGAGAAAAAGGTTACCGATTATGCCGTAACAATCTGTGCCCCCACCCATCATATCAACCACAGAGGAGATACCCTGGGCGGTGCAAATTTGACCATCAACATTACCTCTCCCGCTCCCGATGTACTGCGTGTACAGGTGGGACACTACCTTGGTGTCATGAAAAAAACACCTGCTTTTGAATTGAATCTGGACAATCCCCGGAAGCTGGTTGTAACGGAGGATGAAAATATCCTGTCTGTTTCCAGCGGAAGCCTTACCCTGGAAATGGGTAAAAAGTGGTTTTACATGAAATACATCCGTGACGGTAAAGTAATCACCCAGAGCACCGGAAGAGACCTAGCAATGATTAAGCAGAACTGGAAGGGTGACTATTATGATATCGAAGGCGATAACGTAGATACCTGTATGATACAGAATTTCTCCATTGACGTAGGAGAACTGTTCTACGGTACCGGTGAGCGTTTCCCTCCCTTTGTCAAGAACGGCCAGACCGTTGAGATCTGGAATGAGGACGGTGGTACCAGCACGGAGGAATCCTACAAGAACATTCCGTTCTATGTGTCCAACAAGGGCTATGGTGTGTTGGTAAACCATCCGGAGAAGGTTTCCTTTGAGTTTGCTACCGAGCATGTAACCAAGACCAGCTTTGCGGTAGAAGGCGGTCAGCTGGATTACTTCTTCTTCAACGGTCCTACCATGAAGGATGTACTGACCCGTTATACCGACCTGGCAGGAAAGCCCAGTCTTCCCGCTCCCTGGACCTTCGGTCTTTGGTTGTCCACCTCCTTCACTACCAACTATGATGAAGAGACCGTTATGAGTTTCGTTGACGGTATGATTAACAGAGGCATTCCTCTTCGTACCTTCCACTTCGACTGCTTCTGGATGAAGGGCTTCCATTGGTCTGACTTTATCTGGGACAGCGACGTATTCCCGGATCCCGAAGGCCTGTTAAAGCGAATTAAGGCAAAGGGCCTGAATATCTGTGTATGGATTAACTCCTACATTGCCCAGGAATCTGCCCTGTTTGCGGAAGGTATGGAAAAGGGCTACTTCATCAAGCGCCCCAACGGTGATGTATGGCAGTGGGATATGTGGCAGCCCGGAATGGCTCTGGTGGACTTCACCAATCCGGATGCCTGGAAATGGTTCCAGGATAAGCTGGAGATTCTGCTGGATATGGGTGTGGATTGCTTCAAGACCGACTTCGGTGAGAGAATTCCTACCAACTGCGTATACTTCGACGGCTCCGACCCCAAGAAAATGCACAACTACTACACTTACCTCTATAATAAGTGTGTTTATGAATTATTGGAAAGAAAGCGTGGCAAGGGTCAGGCCGTATTGTTCGCCCGTTCCGCTACCGTTGGCGGTCAGAAATTCCCGGTACACTGGGGCGGTGACTGCTGGTCCGATTATGTATCCATGGAAGAAAGCTTACGCGGCGGTCTGTCCCTGATGATGAGCGGCTTCGGCTTCTGGGCGCATGACATCGGAGGCTTCGAGAACACCTCCACCGCAGATGTTTACAAGAGATGGGTTCAGTTCGGTCTCCTTTCCTCTCACAGCCGTCTCCACGGCTCCACCTCCTATCGCGTGCCCTGGGTATATGATGATGAGGCTGTAGATGTAGTAAGAGTATTCACCCGTATGAAAGCGACCTTAATGCCTTACCTGTACAAGACCTCCGTAGAAACCTCCAAGAGCGGCGTTCCTACTATGAGAAGCATGGTTCTGGAATTCACTGAGGATCGCAACTGTGCTTACCTGGATAAGCAGTACATGCTGGGCGACAACCTGCTGGTAGCTCCGATCTTCAACGACCAAAGCAAGGGTATCTTCTATCTGCCCAAGGGAACCTGGACCGATTTCTTAACCGGCGAGGTTCTGGAAGGCGGCGAATGGTACGAGAAGGAATATGATTACTTACATCTTCCTCTCTTTGCAAAAGAAAACAGCATAATTGCCATGGGAGCCCATGACGACAAACCGGATTATGACTATGTAGATGGCGCAGAGCTGCGCATCTTCGCTATGATCGACGGCAAGGAAGCATCCACCGTAATCTACGGCATGGACAATCAGATCGGACTGAAGGCAACCGCTATCAGGAACGGCAACACCATCACCATCAACGTAGAATCTGCGAAAGCATTCTCCGTAAAGCTGGTAAATGTAAAAGCTTCCGCTGCAGAAGGCGCTGAACTGGCGATCGAAGGAAACGATACCATACTCACCTCCTGCGCAGGTACCATTACCGTAACCCTATAATTTTAAAGTGAGCAAGAGGGAGGCTAATCAATGAATAGCCTCCCTCTTTTTTTTACTGCGCATACCATTGGGTACATAGCGCCTTATTTTAGCTCCTCCAGATATTTCAAAGCAATATGTCTTGACACATTATAGGTTCGGATTCCAAGGGTACCGATACGCTTCTCCATTCGTTTTACATATCTGTCTTCCGTACCTTCCCCATGCTGCTCCAGATAAGGAACCACCACCGGTGCTGCATCTGCACTGAGACTTCGTAAATATCCCATGTCGCTATAGGACTCCTCTGCCAGAAAGAAGCTGCTCTCCACCGCATTCTCCCCGGTATTCGCCAGATTCACCTTCGCAATAAAGTAATCCGGATGCGAAAAGGACAGTCCCAGATAGAGCACCGTGACCACTACCACACCATATCGAAACAGCGGAAATCTCTCCCGATAAATCCCAATAATCAGACCGAGGAACAATAGAAACAACACTGCGAATGTCCAAAGAACCAATATCCGAAGGAAGATCAGATAGTAAAATCGAATGTAAATCATCATTCGCAAAGCACTGGAAGCAATCA
>CALYSH010000272.1 GCA_945485625.1 uncultured Lachnospiraceae bacterium
TCTCCATGAATCAACCGGACAATATTGGAGCGGTGCTTCTAGAATGCCAGCGCAGTAAGTGCACTCATCAGGATATACATCTCAATCAGATTGGCCTGACTCATTCCCTGAAATACACCACACTGGCCACAAATAATCATCTCAATCAGAAGGGACACATACACCAGAAGGGACCCGAGAGAAACATAATGTGTGGCAAAAAAGATTCCAAAGAACATCAGAACACCCAGGATTATAAAATAGGGATGGAAGGACAACACAAAGCCTGCGGTAACCGCAATTCCCTTTCCTCCGCGAAAGCCCATATAAAAAGGATAATTATGTCCCAGAATCGCTCCGGCTGCCGTATACAGGCAGAGCAGATAAATGATATCACCATGGGATTGTCCAAAAAGCAACCGTACAAGAAGCACTGCGAAAATACACTTCAGACAGTCCCCGGCAAAAACCAGAAGTCCGGCCTTGGTTCCAAACACTCTTAAGGTGTTGGTGGTACCTGCATTCCCGCTTCCCTTCTCCCTGATATCAATTCCGTGGGCTTTTCCGTAAATAAAAGCAGTCTGAAACAAGCCGAAAACATATCCAATTAATAAACAGATCAATCGTACCATGTCAAAAACCTCCTACTTCTCTTCTCCACGTTCCCGGATAATGAAGTGCAGGGGAGTTCCCTTGAAACCAAAGGTCTCACGAATCTGGTTTTCAATATATCGGGTGTAAGAAAAATGCATCAATTCCTTATCATTCACAAAAATTACAAACGTGGGTGGCTTTACCGATACCTGTGTAATATAGTACAGTCTCAAGCGTTTTCCCTTATCGGAGGGAGGCTGCTGCATAGCCACCGCTTCCGTCATAATTTCGTTCAGAACGCCGGTTGCCACTCGCATCGCATGGTTCTCATTTACAATGTCAATGGTTTCAAACAGCTTCGGAATGCGCTGACCGGTCTTTGCGGAAAGAAAGAGAATCTCCGCGTAAGGCATAAAGGACAGGGTATCCTTTACACGCTCCGTGAACCGATAAATGGTTTTATCGTCCTTTTCTACCGCATCCCATTTATTCACTGCAACAATAATCGCTTTTCCCCTGTCATGGGCAATACCGGCGATCTTCGCATCCTGTTCGGTGACACCCTCCGTAGCATCAATCATCATAACCACCACATCCGCACGCTCCACCGCACTGACGGTACGTACAATCATATAATGCTCAAGGTCTTCCTTAATTTTATTCTTTCTGCGGACACCTGCCGTATCAATGAACACATACTCTTTTCCCTGGTAGGTCACCTCCGTATCCACCGCATCTCTGGTGGTACCGGCAATATCAGACACAATCAGTCTGTTCTCACCAAGTATTTTGTTAATCAGCGAGGACTTTCCTACATTGGGCTTTCCCACAATGGCTACCCGTACACGGTCATCTTCCTCCTCTTCTCCGGCGCCTTCCGGGAAGTATGAGACCACTTCCTCCAGCATATCGCCGATACCCAGACGGTTTACGGCAGATACGGGGTGGGGGTCGCCCATGCCCAGATTATAGAATTCATACACATCAGCCATATACTTCTGGAAGCTGTCCACCTTGTTTACCACAAGAACCACAGGCTTTTTACTGCGGCGAAGCATATCAGCCACCTTGGAATCCGCATCCTGTAAGCCCTGCTTTACATCCACCAGGAAAATGATGACATCCGCTGTCTCCATGGCAATCTCTGCCTGAGAGCGCATCTGGGACAGAATCACATCCTTGCTGTCCGGCTCTATACCGCCGGTATCGATCAGGGTAAAGGTCTTATCCAGCCAGGTAACATCCGCATAAATTCGATCCCTGGTAATACCGGGCGTATCCTTTACAATAGAAATGTTTTCTCCCGCCAACGCATTAAACAGGGTGGATTTTCCTACATTGGGTCTTCCTACAACAGCCACAATGGGCTTGGAATTTCTTTTACTCATTTATTCCTCCGCAAATCCGACAAAATCATTTGTCTAAAATCGCATTCACAAAATCATATCCGCTTGATTTTACAATATTTACAGGTACTTGTAAAGCCTTTTCCACCTCCGGAACATGGATATCGTCCAGGAATACATCCTCTCCGCTCCGAAGGACATTGCAGGGCAGATAAAGCATTTCACCCAGTTTTTTTCCTTTTAACTGCCCTATGATATCCTGACCGGTTAATAACCCGGAAACCGTAATCCGTTCTCCAAAGAAATCATTCCGTATTGCGTACAGATGAATCTTCACATTGGGGCATTCTTCCATCATCCGGTCACACATTCTCTGAAGATAGGGGTATGCCAGACGACCGGTTACCATGGAAATCTCACGATGAAGCTCATAATTCGCAAGCTCTCCCCTGCTTTTTCTATCCTCCAGTTCATCCTCGAACTCATTCATCAAAAGGCGAAGCATTCCCACACCGTTTTCCAGCTGTAAATATCCATCATACCGGTCTTCCTCCGGCAGCTCCCGCTCAGCCAGAATATACCACTCGTCACTGGCGTGGATAAAATGAAGGCCGTGTTGCTCAAAAGCAATCTTCTGATATTTTTCAATCAGATCGATAACCGCCTCGGCATCCTCCTTTTCAAAGGGCTCCAGGGGATATAAGCCTTCCCGATATTTGGAAAGCCCTACGGGAACAACAGATACGCTTACCAGATTGGGCAGATACTCCATCAGCTTCCGGATGCTGTACTCCAGCTCCGCACCATCATTGATTCCCTTACAGAGAACAATCTGACCATTCATGGTAATGCCGGCCTCATTCAAGACATCCACCTTTTTCAGAGCCTCCCCTGCGAACCGGTTATTCAGCATCTTACAACGAAGCTCCGGATTCATAGTCTGAAAGGATATATTAATTGGTGATAAATGATAGCGGCAGATTCGCTCCACATCATGGTCGGACATATTGGTCAATGTGATATAGTTGCCCTGCAGAAAAGACAGTCTGGAATCATCATCCTTAAAATATAAGGTATCCCGCATCCCCTTGGGCATCTGGTCGATAAAGCAGAAAAT
>CALYSH010000273.1 GCA_945485625.1 uncultured Lachnospiraceae bacterium
GTGCTATGGGCATATTAGATGGCATTGTAGAATGGATCGCGGAGCAGGTCATGTACGGTCTTGACCTCATGGAGAAAATGAGAGGACACTACAGGGGCTACAAAGAAGCTTAAAAAGGTTCAAGTGACACCAATGCAGGCTTACCGCAAACTAAGGTAATCAAGCATTTGACACCAACGCGTTGGTGTCAAATGCGGAGTTTAACTGATTTCAAAAGCAAAAAATCTGAAAAAACAGCCTCAGTTTTCCTGCCTCACTTATTGACGAATCTGATACTATTTTGTGTCAAAAACCGGTTGGTGTCAATTATTGGTGTCAAAAAAGCTAAGATGCTTTTTAAAATCTTGCAAAAAGTTAAAAAAAGAATCACAAAACCATTCAAAACAATGATTTTGTGACTCTATTTATTGGCATACCTACCGCTCGTGGATACAATGCACCATGTTTTGAAAACGTGGTGCATAATTTTGTGGGGTCGGTTTTGATGCGCTGGGACAATGAGGACAGAAAGGACAAAATGCGGAATGCTCTCCCAGAAGTCTTCTCTCTGCCGTTCCGGAAGCTTTCTGTCGGCAGATTATATCTGGGATGTTTCTTGAAAATTTACGGAAGCAAAGCACTAAAACGCACGCGTGCGTTTTTAACACACGCGTGCGTTTTAGTTATTTCGTTGTGTGATACTTGGCTCCCGCACCTTTTCCATCCAAAGACAGTTGCCCCGCGTTTTTTAGCTTTTGCAGAATTCTGTATGCTTGGGGGGGCGTCACATGTAGAAGCTCCACCACATCTGCGCGTGTAACTTCGCCTTTTGCTTGTACCAACTGCATTACCAATTCCTGATGCCGGAGCGCATCGATATCTCGATTTCGCACATATCCAACGGTACTGTTTGTTTCTTTGGAGTACCTCGAGCTCATGATATAGTATCGTCCGCGGCCATTGCCCAAGCGCTCTACTAATCCTGATTCCACAAGGTTTTCAAGAACGACACGTACCCGGCTCTCATCGGTATGAGTTCTTTCGGCCACATCCTGTACCGAGGCACGATGCAATTGTTTTACCGCATCTAGTGCAAGCAGCAGATGAATCGGCAGCGACCGTCCAAGGCGTTGCTGTTCTTCGGAAACCATGCAAATGAATGCTTTGTCAGTCGGCCCTTTGGGAATAAACAGTTTCACACTGGATTGCGTGGAACTTGAGTAGTCCGGAAGCAATCGACCGTACAGCAAGGAGCCTTCAAAAATGCGGTCAATTCCTCTTCCCGTACGCTCGGCCAGACCAATACGCTTCATTGCATCAGCCAATGCCGGATTTCTTCCATGAGGTTCTGCATCCAGCAAATTGTCGACTCGGATGCCTTCGATAAATCCTCCGGGGTTGCTGATGGTCATGCCTTCATCATTTATTTGAACTAGAACGCGGCCAAGAACAGAATAGTCTCTGTGGCAGAATGCGTTGACCAGAGCTTCACGGAAGGCCCTGGGATCATAATCAGGAATCGTGATGCGGAACAGTCCCTGCTCCATTTCCTCGCTGTGATTCCATGCAGAAAAAGCATCCGATATTTTTTCAAACGCCGCAAGAATGGGCAAATAGAAGGACTCATTCACTTTTATCTCCGTGCCAACAAGAACTTGTATGGATGCTTCCGCTGTTGGCATATGGCGTTTTAGTGCTTCTTTTCTACCAATCAGCAACATACCGCAAAATGTGGGAACGATAGCCCCATCCTGAATTGTGACCAACTGTAATGCCTTGTCCAACTCCTCGTCATTCAGTTCCAGCAGGGCTACTTCTCCGCGATAGGAACGAATGATGTTCCGTAACCGTTCACGTTCCACAGGATCAAGATCCTGATAGGTAGCATCTGGAACAGGCTGTGCGGAATAATCAAGCAAACTCAAAGATGAAAGCCGGGCGGTTATTTCGTATGGATACATGGGCACATTTTCGGGTTCGCCATTCGGCTTTAGCCGGCGTCGCTGAATCTTGCCATCAGAGGAAGCTACCACGCTGGTGCGCTTGGGAACAGAGATCCTCAACACCGGCGGATCGAATTCCAAAATTTCTGTACGAACAGAAACCGGAGGCACTGTTCGGTTGGCAATAAACGCCGCAAGCTGTGTGATGTCTTTATGCCTGTTGTGCAGTCCAGTAATTTCCCCATCATTTTCAACGCCCAAATATAAGTCGCCGCCATCGGTGTTGGCAAAGGCAACAACCGCGTCGATGATGTCACCATCAGGCAAACAAGTTCTGTCACTTTTAAACTCATTCACGAGGTTTTCTTTGAAACCGATATTGGACACAATCTCACCTCCAACGCAATCATTATAACACGCGCGTGCGTTTAGCGCAACAGAAAACGCACGAATTATAAGTCGCAATGGTTATTCTACGCAGACTTTGGTTTTGACGAAGAAATTCTGGCAGCAGCCTTGAAGGATACCATGGAGGCCGTGAAATGAAAACAGCATCTGCACACATTACGGTTTTCCCCCGCTGTGGTCGCACCTACCATGGGCTTCCCGCACTCAGCCGAGTGGATAACGAAACCCGAATTTGCCCTGACTGCGGGACACGGGAGGCACTGGCAACGTTGGGTGTCAGCGAAGAGGAGCAGGAATCCATTTTGGATGCAATCCACTGAGGAAGGCACCTTTCACGATGTAGCGTGTGTGCGTACAAAAACGATTCTCCACGAATTACAACCTTGAAATGAAATGCCTTAGACATTCCCGGAATTTCATGCTACAATGGAAATAACCGATATCTGTTAACACCTGCACAAATCTCAATTCCGGGGAGGAACGGCGATGGAGGACGAAATCAAGAGACTTCGCTCCCAGGTAAAGGCGCTTCAGGAGGAAAACCATTACTTGAAGCGTCTTTTGGAGGAAGCGGGGATTCCGTATGTACGCCAGCCGGAAGCCGCTCCTGTGGAGATCACCAGGCAGCTTGCCCGGCACTTTTATTCCTACTTTTGGGGTCGGATGGATGTTTACAGCAAGCGAAGTGTGAACAAAACCACCGGG
>CALYSH010000274.1 GCA_945485625.1 uncultured Lachnospiraceae bacterium
TTTGGCTTCTTATGTATCAATGACAGTGGCGGCCTGGTGTGTGTGTCTCTTTTGCGTTGTTCATTTTTTGGCCTTTGGTATGGTGTTTCACTTTGCAGAGGCTACAGGGGTGAGGGATATCAGCTGTCAGGTAACCGACAATAAGGTTCTGAAGGGTGTCCGAATGAGTAAGGAGAAGGCTGCCCTTTTGCAGGAGCTGACCGATTATGTGCATGAGAATCGTTTGCATGAGAAGGAGATTTTCCTGTTTGGAAGGATTCCGGCCATGGCCTATTATCTGGACATGACACCGGCCTTTAATACCTGGAGCGATCTGGATTCCTTTGCCGGGGCGGTTATGGAGGAGGAACTGGGTAAACTGAGTGTGGGTATTCATGAGGGAACAAGGGATTTGCCTGTTATTCTGGCAGGTAACGAGGGAATCAATGAGAATAACCCGAAATGGAATATGATTGCAGCGTTTCTGGAGGAACACGGGTATCGACGTGATTTCACAAATGATTCGGTAACTTTATGGATTACAGAAGAGAGGTAATTGGTATGTGGTTGTTTTTTGCTATTTTATCCGCTGTTTTTGCGGCGTTAACGTCCATTCTTGCAAAGGTGGGAATTGAAGGGGTCAATTCCAATCTGGCCACAGCAATACGTACAGTGGTTGTAGTGTTTATGTCCTGGGGCATGGTGTTCTTAACCCATGCCCAGACAGGACTGGCATCCATCAGTAAACGAAGCTGGATTTTCCTGATTCTGTCCGGACTGGCAACCGGCGCATCCTGGCTATGCTATTACAGGGCATTGCAGACCGGGGAGGCTTCCAAGGTAGTGCCCATTGATAAAATGAGTGTGGTAATTACGCTGGTCCTGGCCTTTTTGTTTTTACATGAGGAGTTTTCTGTCAAGTCTCTGGTTGGATGTATCCTGATTGCAGTCGGTACATTGATTATGGTTCTGTAAAGTGGGGCTCCCCGTCAGTCCGGGTGCCGCGGAGGAGAATGGAAGCATTCTCCTTTTTTATTGCATAAAAAACTTCGTTCCTGATGCAACAAAAAAGCACTCCGTGGGAATTGTTTTGCTTTACTTTCAAAGGATGGTATGCTATCATGTATATAGAACATATGTTCTTATTGAGGGGCAAGAAAGATGAATGAGATGTTATACCAGACCAATATGGGGCTGATGGAGAAATTGGGGATTCTGGCAGATGCAGCGAAATACGATGTGGCATGTACCTCCAGCGGTGTGGACAGAAAGGGTGACGGGCAGTCCGTGGGGAATTGTATCAAAGCAGGTATTTGTCACAGCTTTGCCGGGGACGGCCGGTGTATCTCTTTGCTGAAAATACTGATGACCAATGAATGCATTTATGATTGCAAGTATTGTATCAACCGTCGTTCCAATGATGTGCCCAGAGCGATTTTTACGCCGGAGGAAATCTGTACACTGACCATGGAGTTTTATCGGAGAAACTATATCGAAGGGTTGTTTTTGAGCTCCGGTATTGTTCAAAGTCCGGATATCACTATGGAACTACTGTATCGTACATTGTTTCTGCTTCGAAATGTGTATCACTTTAACGGATATATTCATGTGAAAGCCATACCGGGGGCGGACAGTGAGCTGATCCGGAGAACCGGTTTTCTGGCTGATCGAATGAGTGTGAATCTGGAGCTCCCCACCGCGGAGGGCTTACGAGCTCTGGCACCAAATAAGCACAGGAAGACCATCCTGACTCCTATGCGCCAGATTCAGAATGAGATTCAGGCCAATAAGGAGGAACTGGTTTTATACCGCAAGGCTCCGAAATTTGCCTCCGGAGGACAGTCTACTCAGATGATTATCGGAGCCACGCCGGAAAATGACTTTCAGATTCTAAACGTGGCAGAAGGCTTATATAAGCGTTTTGATTTAAAAAGGGTATTTTATTCGGCTTTTGTAAAAGTAAACGAGGATAAGGCTTTACCGGCCCTTCCCGGGGGCCCTCCGCTTCTCAGAGAGCATCGTTTGTATCAGGCAGACTGGCTGTTGCGCTTTTACGGATTTGAGGCGAAGGAATTGTTGGATGAGAAACGTCCCTATTTCAATGTGATGCTGGACCCCAAAGAGGATTGGGCGGTACGGCATCTGGAGGAATTTCCGGTGGAGGTGAACCGGGCACCTTATGAGAAGCTGCTTAGGGTTCCGGGATTGGGGGTGAACAGTGCCAGACGAATTGTGGCAGCCAGAAGAAGTGCCAGGCTTACCTTTGAGGATCTAAAGAAAATAGGAGTGGTATTAAAACGTGCAGTCTATTTTATCACCTGCAACGGGAAGATGATGTATCCAACCAAACTGGAGGAGGATTATATTGTGCGTAACCTGACTGACCCCTCCGACCGAATCCGGTTTGGAAGTGACCAGATGACGTATCAACAGATGTCTCTTTTTGATGATAGTGGTATATTCGGAGGAATCGGAAATGGTAGTCTATCAGTGTCAGGATAATTTAGAGAGTATTTTTACTGCGATTTACAATACATATGCAGATCACTGTTCCCCGGAGGATACCAGAATTGCATTACAGGAAGAAATTCTGTTGTTTTCCGAGAATCGAACGGTGGAAATGGACCCGGTAAAGGCCTTTAAGGTGAGTAAAACCCTGAAGGAACGGTTTGGTGAGGAGAATTATTATGATATTTGTATGGCCCTGACTTCCTATCATCCGGAGAAAGCAGATGCAGTCTATCATACCATTGCCCTGGGCTTGCGGGAAAAACCACCCAGGGGACATCTATTGGATAATCTTGCCAATGACCATGTGAATCTTGTTTTTAAGCTGGCCAGAAATGCCTCCAGAGAACATCATCATTACCTGGGCTTTGTGCGCTTTGAGGAGAAGGAGAATGGCGTATTGTATGCCCGTATCAGTCCGAAGTGCAATATTATAATGTTTCTGATGCCGCATTTTGCGGATCGTCTTCCGGCAGAAAACTTTGTAATATATGATGAAAATCACGGGATGTTCGGTGTGCATCCGGCAAGGGAAGAGTGGTAT
>CALYSH010000275.1 GCA_945485625.1 uncultured Lachnospiraceae bacterium
TTTCAATACCGCCAAACAATGCAATACTCCCATTATTCTCTTCCCTGGAAAGAATAGCAACCGCTCCGGTTTGAGCCAGTGCTTCAATAATCAAAACCCCCGGCATCACATGCTGTCCCGGGAAATGTCCCATAAACTGCATTTCATTTGCAGACACACATTTGATTCCCTTTGCTTTTACACCGGGCTCACACTCCAATATTCTGTCCACCAGCAAAAAGGGATATCTGTGGGGCAATATTTCCTGAATCTGATTTGAATTGAGAACCATTGTTTTTCCCCCTTTTCCTACATCTTCTTAAATACAACGGAGGCATTGTGACCTCCAAAGCCCAGGGAATTGGACATAGCATATTCCACCCTGGCTTTTCTCGCCTGATTGGGTACATAATCCAGGTCACATTCCTCATCCGGCACCTGATAATGAATGGTGGGAGGCACAAGGTCATTCTTCACACTGAGTACGGTAATGATGGCTTCCACCGCTCCGCTGGCGCCCAAAAGGTGCCCGGTCATGGACTTGGTAGAGCTGATCATTACTTTCTTTGCTGCCTCTCCGAAGGCCAGCTTGATGGCCTTTGTTTCTCCCTTATCGTTTAAGGAGGTAGAGGTACCGTGAGCATTGATATAGGTAATCTGCTCCGGAGCTACACCGCCGTCCTCCATGGCCTTCTCCATGGCCTTTGCTGCCATACTGCCGTCTGCCAGAGGCGCGGTCACATGATTCGCATCACAGGTTGCACCATATCCAACCATCTCACAATAAATCTTTGCCCCACGTTTCACAGCATGCTCATACTCTTCCAGTACCAGTACGCCTGCGCCCTCGCCCATGACAAACCCGCTTCTTTCTTTATCGAAGGGAATGGAGGCACGGGACGGGTCGGTAGCGGTACTAAGTGCCATCATGGAAGAGAAACCGCCGATTCCGAGAGGGGTAATGCTGGCCTCAGAACCACCGCAGAGCATCACATCATGATAACCGTCACGCACCTGGCGGAACGCATCGCCGATGGCATTGGTAGCACCGGCGCATGCTGTTACCACGCAGGTACACATTCCATGGAAACCATATTTTATGGCAATATGACCCGCAGCCATATTGGAAATGGACATGGGAATAAAATGGGGAGAGACACGATCAAACCCCTTCTCCAGTCCTCTGGTACACTCATTCTGAATGGTTCCCAGTCCACCGATTCCGCTTGAGAAAATAATACCGCACCGAAGCGCATCCTCCTTCTCCATGTCCAGACCGGAATCCGCCATAGCCTCACCGGCTGCGGCCAGCGCAAAGTGCGTGAAGGGGGCCATCTTGCGAAGCTCGGACTTCTCTACATATTCCTCCGGGTGAAAATCCTTTACCTCACCGGCAAGACACACCTTACGGCCGGTGGTATCATAATGGGTAATAGGGGCAATTCCGCACTTCCCCGCTTCCACGGACTCCCACATATCCTTTACATTGTTTCCGATAGGTGTTACCGCACCCAGACCGGTTACTACTACTCTTCTCATATTGTCATTCCTCCGTCCACTGCAATTACCTGTCCGGTAATATATCTGCCCTCGTCACCTGCCAGAAAAGCTACCACGTTTGCAATATCCTCCGGTCTTCCCATCTCTTTAAAGGGAATTCCCTCCAGAATTTTCTTTTTTGCCTCCTCCGGAATTCCCGCAGTCATATCTGTCTCAATCATTCCCGGTGCTACCGCATTTACCGTAATCTGTCTGGAGGCCAGCTCTCTGGCCAGAGACTTGGTCATACCGATTACCCCTGCCTTGCTTGCCGCATAATTCACCTGACCGGCATTGCCCATGATTCCTACCACTGAGCTGATGCTGATGATTCTGCCGTACTTCTGGCGAAGCATCACCTTGGAGGCCTCCCTCATCATATAGAAGGTACCCTTTAAATTCACATTCAGTACCGCATCCAGGTCCTCATCCTTCATTCTCGCCAACAGATTATCTCTGGTGATCCCTGCGTTATTCACCAACACCGGAAGCTTTCCTTCCCCAAATTCCAATGCCTGCTTCATCAGGTCTGCACATTGGGAAGAATCACTGATATCCGCCTGAACTGCCAAAACCTTCGCTCCCTCTGCTTCGCAAAGGGCTTTTGTCTCCATTGCCGCCTCTGAACCGGACTGATAATTAAAAACGATGTCAAAGCCATCCTTCGCCAATCGGACACAGATTGCTCTTCCGATTCCTCTGCTTGCGCCTGTTACCAATGCTGTTTTTCTTTCACTCACCGTTTATTCACCTGTCACTTTCTTAAAATCCTGCACTGTATCGATACTCACCACATTTACATCCACATTCATTGCCTTGGCCGTTTTCTTTAAGAACCCTGAAATGGCGCTTCCCGGTCCGATTTCCACATACAGATCGTTTCCTTCGGCAATCAGCCTTCGAAGCTGCTCCTCCAGCCGCACACTGCTCTGCACCTGACGAATCAGAAGCTCTGCCAGACTGTCCTCTTCCCTATAATAGTTGCCGGTTACATTCATCAATACCGGAATCTGTGGATTTTTGAGCTTCAGCTTCTCAAAGTAACCCCGAAGTGCCTCACCCGCAGGTGCCATGTATTTCGTATGGAAGGGACCACTCACATTCAGACGTACACAACGCTTCACGCCACGGCCCTTCAAATCCTCTTCCACTGCACAGACCGCTTCCTCGTCACCGCAGATCACATACTGTCCGGGACAATTATAATTCGCCAGTGTAACAAACCCTTCGCCGGTATATGCTGCACAGGCGTCCTCCACCAGACTGCTTTCCGCGCCCAGGATGGCACTCATGCTGCATTGACACCCCTTTGCCGCCTCCATCATAGCCCTGCCGCGAAATGCGGTAAGCTTCACATACGCTTCGGCATCAAACACCCCGGCTGCATACAATGCACCATACTCACCCAGGCTCAGACCCAGGGCTTTGTCCGGCACGATGCCCTTCGCCTCCAACCGCTTTGTTACTCCCGCAGCAAAGGCCGCCATACAGGCCTGGGTATTCTCCGTTT
>CALYSH010000276.1 GCA_945485625.1 uncultured Lachnospiraceae bacterium
TTGCGTTAGCTCGTAACCGTATAAACCCCTTTATTCTTCAGTATAAAAGAGAGCTGTATCTTGGTGTCTTTTCCGGCATCTTTTCCACCTGTGACATGAACACTCAAATATGTTTCACTCCCTGATGTGTATACATCGGTTACCGTACCAACAAATCCATCCTTCCGTCTTATCGTTTTACCCTTGTACCCATTATACACAGAGAGTCCGGATTTCTCGCTTGCGTCATCGGAGTTTACTGCTGTTGGTGGATTGCTCTTTGTCTTCTTCACTTCTTCCGTATGGCGTAACATCTCACGCATTTCTGCAAAGTGCGTCTGCGTAAACCATAGCCAATTGTCATCGTCAATCGGAATCGCGACTTACTCTCCGTTCTCAATGTCTGCCTCACTTTTCGTGAGGAAGGCTCTCCGGATATTATCCATGATTTCCGCGTTGGTGCGCAGCCTGCGATATGCCGCTGCGCAGTTGGGACAAAGGCAAAGATTGACCGGATCCAGCTCTGTTTCCGGCTTCAGGAAAACTTCTGTTGCTTCAAAGCTGGAGCATGTCTCATGGCAAAGCTGGCAGGCGAACTTGAACCGGTTGTTGCCTTCGTGGCGGTACATGTTTTGGAGGTATGCCTTGGCCTCCCGTGAGTGATTGCTCACTCGAATGCTACGAATGCGCTCTTCGTATCGAACGGGATCTGCATATATCAGCATCTCCACTGCATGCTTCCGCAGAGCATCCCAGCTTTTCACATTGAGCGACGGGAACGGCAGCTGCACTTCTTCAACTGCTTCCTCGGTGCGTTCAGACCCACCATAGCGATCGTTGAGATCGGCGATGGAAATGCCGTACCGCTGCCGTAGTTCCATCTCAAAGAAAGCATCCAACTTGTCCTGTGGCACCATCTTTTTCAGATCATCCACTTCGTCGGCTTCGGTTCTTTTGAATGCAAGGAGCTTAAAGATTATGGAATCCGGCTTTATCCTTCCATAATACGAAGTGCTAATATCATGCTTGGAGATGGTTTTCGGAGCAACGAGCTCTCCTGATTCCGTGAAGATCCACTTGCCGTCCCAGCCGAGCATACGTTCCCCTCGAAGGATACGGATCATCTCACATGGTTCATTTTCTAAATCCGAAACTACACTACTGACAATATTCACACGACCGCAAAGACGCGCCTCATTGTTGACCAGAAGTTTCATGATGGTCTGTGATTTAAGAATTGTGTCTTTTGCTGTAGGGTGGGAGGAAATATACTTCAATACATCCCTCAGCGCATCTGCTGATAGTTTCCAACGAAAGTCCCCAGTCGTATGCCAAGATGGGTTTTTGCCTCGAGAGTAAGTATAGTATTCACCTTCAGTTTCCCGCTCTCCGACCAGAATGGAACTTCGCACACCCAGCTCCACGAGCTTGCTGCTCCCAATATCGTGTAGGTTATAGTAATCCAAATCTACAAAGAAGACTTTTTGTCCCAAATTGCGGTAGTAGGCTTCAATGTTAATCCCGTCTTGGGTAATCGGCAGAAAAATACGCACAGCAAAGGCACTGCGCATTTTTCCATCGCTGCAGCGCAAAGCAAGGGTGTCTCGAATGATGCGAGTTACTTCATCGTTGTACTCTTCGTACTTGATGTACTTCAGCAACGCCTTGATGTCTGCGATGTGCTGTTCGCCATCGGAAACATCCCCGCTCGCATATCGCTTCTCGATATCCTTGATCAGAAACTCGTACTCGTTCGGCTTCTGAAGCTGGAGGATCTCGTCGAAGAAGTGGCGACACCGGTTGTAAATTGCTTGATCAACAAAGTGAATGTCTGTGCTATGGATTTTGGGGGATGGAAGAAAAACATTCGGTATGTAGGTTTTCCCTTCACGTCTGAACGGAGCAACAAATTCTCCCGTCACCGTTTTTACAATGTCAGCGGTGGCTAGGTTGGCTTCAAAACGTGATCTGGAGAAGGCGGCCGGAATGTTCTCAAAAATACCATAAAGCTCTACCAGCCAATCATCAGTCTGTCCTGGCAGGAATTTTGGGTTCGCTGCAATGAGCCGCCGCAAATCTTCTGCCTGAATAACCGTCACGTTGAGTTCGCCGGTCAGAAAGTCACGAACCGACTTGTACTCTCGATTGGTCTCCGTGAGATATGTCGGAAGCCAGTAGTATTGATGCCCGCTATTGATCAGTTGTGTCAGGTGGGTATCCGTGAGAACAGAGGCCAGCTGTTCTGACCTTGTGATCCTAGCATATTTGGCATGAATATATTTCCCTGAATGGCTGGGAATTACTGCTGCTGTCCGGAACAATTCACTTACCATCTCATAGAGCGGCAAGAACAGATCAAAGGTCTCGAATCGTTCTTCTGAGATGGGGAACGCCTTCACAAAGCTCATGTTTAGTTTGCCAGCTTCTCTGAGCTCCAGAATGCTTTCGCGCAACAGTGTTGCAGTTTCCTGCGCCAGCATGATATTATCCTCATCCTCTGCAGGAATGCTGCTTCTGTTTGGCGTAGTCCGGTATGGCCCTTGCACGATGAAATCGAGCTTGCTCTCAGTTTCAGTCGGAAAATACACTGAGACATATGGACTCGGTGCTTTTATGCACTGATAACTGCCATCCGCTGCGATGCGGATTGGAAAAGCAATATCTACCGTCCGCTGTGCGTACTTCGCTATGCGGCGTGAAAACTTCAGGTAAGAAATGATTTCTTCCGATTTGCTGCCTGCTCCCTTCTGGGCTTCCGTTCCCAGCGCAGATACCATGAGGCAATGATCGTTGATCTCTGTCTTGTCCAGAAGGTATTCGCCTGTAATCGGTGCTCCGCCGCTCAACTCGATCTGATACTCGATCAGTTCGAGGTTTTTCATAAACAGCAGAGTGGTTATGCCCAGGTTTTGCAACTTACGAGAAAGTGTTTCGTTTAGCGCGCTAACCGTCGCAAAGCCGGAAAACGTCTGCCCAACAGTATAAGGAAAAACAAAGCGCGTTGTATATCCCTTTGGAAGCGGCTCTTCCGGAATG
>CALYSH010000277.1 GCA_945485625.1 uncultured Lachnospiraceae bacterium
TGATGGTGAGGGACAGGTTCTCCTTACCTATAAGAGACTTGCTGCTGACAGAGGCAACAAGAGAATTGAAGAAGCTTACAACAACAAAGAGGTTCTGAAGGCTACCGTAAGCCAGGTGCTGGAAGGCGGCTTAAGCGTAGTTGTGGATGAGGTCAGAATCTTTATTCCTGCCAGCCTGGTATCCGACTCCTACGAGAAGGATCTGAGCAAGTATGCGGGTCAGGAGATTGAATTCGTCATCAGCGAGTATAATCCGAAGAGAAGAAGATATATCGGTGACCGCAGACAGCTTATTGTTGCACAGAAGGCTGAACTTCAGAAGGCTCTGTTTGAGAGGATCAAAGAGGGTGACGTGGTAGAAGGTACCGTGAAGAATGTTACCGATTTCGGTGCGTTTATTGATCTGGGTGGCGTAGATGGCCTGCTTCATATTTCTGAGATGAGCTGGGGTCGTGTTGAGCATCCGAAGAAGGTATTCAAGGTTGGCGAAAAGCTGAATGTTTTGATTAAAGAAATCAACGGCAATAAGGTTGCATTGTCTCTGAAATTCGATGATGCAAATCCCTGGAAGGACGCTGCAGTAAAGTATGCTGTAGGAAATGTAGTAACCGGTAAGGTTGCCAGAATGACTGATTTCGGAGCTTTCATTGAGCTGGAGACCGGTGTGGATGCGCTCCTTCATGTATCCCAGATATCAAAGGAGCATGTTGAGAAGCCCTCCGATGTATTGAGTGTGGGTGATGAGGTTACTGCAAAGATTGTTGATTTCAACGAGGCTGATAAGAAGATTTCCCTGAGCGTTAAGGCAATGTATGCTCCGGAACCGAAGGCTGAGGATGAGAATGCCGATGTGGTTTCCGTTGATATTGATGCCGTGATTGCTGCAGAGGGCACTGAGGAATAATTCAGAACATTGAGAAATGAAGAGGAAGCGTGCTCTGCGGAGCACGCTTTTTTGACAAACAAACAGGTGGGCTGTGTATGCTATATGATTATGAGTACTTTAAACGGGAGATACTGTCTTTAACGACCATTGATCTAAATGCTTACAAGGAAAAGCAGATGAAGCGTCGAATTGATACGTTGATTGCAAAGCATAAGATTACAGGCTATGACAAGTATGTGTGTGCATTAAAGAACGACAAGGAGCTTTTTGATGAATTTGTAGGTTACATAACCATTAATGTAAGTGAGTTTTATCGGAATCCGGAGCAGTGGAAGATCCTGGAGACAGAGATTATTCCGGATTTGATTCAGAAGTTCGGAAAGAATCTGAAGGTATGGAGCGCCGCATGTTCTACGGGGGATGAGCCTTATTCTCTGGTTATGGCGTTGTCAAGGCATATTCCCTTAAACCAGATTCGCGTTTATGCCACGGATCTGGATAAACAGGTGATAGAGAAGGCCAGGGTAGGACTATACAGCGCCAAGAGCATTCAGGGTGTGCCAAGGGAATTCCGGGAAAAGTATTTCACTCCGGTTGGCCCGTCCTACCGTATTGATGATGGGATTAAGGCAAGAGTGGATTTCAAGACGCATGATTTGTTGAAGGATTCGTACCCTACCGGATGTCATCTGATTGTCTGTAGAAATGTATTGATTTATTTCACGGAAGAGGCGAAGAATGCCATCTTCCGGAAATTCCGTAATTCTCTGGCTCAGGGAGCATGTCTGTTTATCGGAAGTACGGAGCAGATTCTGGAGTATAAGGAGATGGGGTATGACAGAACCCATTCCTTCTTTTATTATCGAATTCCATAAAATGAGGGCTGTGAATTGTTTCACAGCCCTTTTTAAGTGCACCCGGCGGCGCATGATTCTGAATCGAACTAATACGTGGAAGCCATTACATGCAGAATGTACGTTGCATACTGATGGAAGGCTTCACGGTCTGTTTTGAACTCGTCGGTGAGTTCGAAGAATAACTCCTTGCTTCGGTAATCTCTTTTGAAGAAGGGCTCAAATATGATATCCCATTGAGGCAGGTAGCTGGAAGCCTTGCGGGTATAGCAGGTTTCGGCGGTGGCAGGAATGCGATGGTCGGCATCAACAAAGGTTGCCACAGATTTGTGGAGTGCTACATCTTCCTCGGGAAGATAGTAGTAGTTCTTGTAGTTGGCGTAGAAGTATTTCATTTCCTCTTCAAATACCGGCACCTTTAAAACGGCATGGTCACCTTCCCCCCGGAAGAAGCATCCGTGAGAAGAAACCGTGATTTCACGGGGCAGATTACAGGGGAGGCTCAGCTCAATCAAAAGCTCGCGCCTGGTAATTCCGTTAATATCCCGGAAGCTTTCGGACTGTACACGTCTGGCGTGCACGGATTCCCGGAATAAATCGTGGTAGGAGAGAATGGGGAGAATCAACAGCATTCCGTATAAGTCATCCTGATTGTGCAGAAGAAGGGAATGTTCCGCTTCCTCTGTGGGTGCCTGGACATAGTCGTGATAGACAGAAACAAGCTCTCCTCCGGTGTAGCGGTCCTCCCGATGAATGCCTAGAAAATGCTCAATGGATTTCTGCTTGCAGTTTGGCAGCTTCAGAAAATATTTATAGGGAGTGATTCTGCGGTAAATATCGATTCCTTCAAAGCTTTCCAGATCATAGGAGATGTTTAACATTCTGCATTTCTGTGCAAGGTAGGGCAGGTCAAAATTGTTGCCGTTAAAATGCACGAGATATTTATATTTCGAGGCGAAGTCAAAAAAGGCTGTAAGGATCTGCGTTTCCTCGGAATAATCCTGTGCAAACCACTGAATGGTCTGCCAATTCCCGTCAGCAAAGTAGGAACAGCCAATCAGGTACAGAAAAGAGGACCGTGCGGTAAAGCCGGTGGTCTCAATGTCCAGAAAAAGCAATTCTTCCCTGGGAGCCAGTTTTTCCTCAATAGGATAATCTGATATAAATTCATTTATGGTCTGTTTTATCGTTTTCATGAGAAGCCTCTTTCAGAGTCAATTTAAACATTCTTTCCTTTGAGTATAGCAAATATTTTCATAAATTT
>CALYSH010000278.1 GCA_945485625.1 uncultured Lachnospiraceae bacterium
AATCCCTATGAAATTCTGGAGCAGACTGCAGAAGGGGGAGGAAATTACCGAAGGCGATATCCTTTATACCCCCGCTATGGTTTTAGGAAGCCCCAGAAAAGGATTGAAGGTGACATATTGTACGGATACCAGACCCACCGCGAGTATTGAGGAAAATGCTGTGGATTCAGATCTCCTGATTCTGGAAGGGATGTACGGCGAGCCGGATAAGCTGGTGAAAGCCAGGGAACATAAGCATATGACCATGTATGAAGCTGCAAAAATTGCAAAGAAGGCAGAGGTGCCTCAGCTGTGGCTGACTCATTACAGCCCTTCGCTGATGAATCCGGAAGAATATCTGGAGGAGGTAAGAAAAATCTTCTCCCAGACCATTGCCGCGAAGGATGGAAGAAGCGTGGAATTGCGGTTTACAGAGGACTGATTTCTCGGAAGGGATGAATCGGTGCTTTGTTGTGGTGTAAAAAGGTCGAGATTACGATAGAAAGGACAAAGGGCAGATGAAGAGAACGTCTTCTACCAGAATTACCATAATCATTTTGCTGGTGATAGTAACCGTGGTGGGATATTATGCCTATTTGTCCAATAAGACCAGGGAAAGTCAGCGGGAGGCCAGCATGACCTTTGTGCAGGAGGTCTTAAGCAGGGATTTACAACTGGATTATCCGCCCACTCCCAAAGAGGTTGTAAAGTATTACAGCGACATTATGAAATGCTTTTATAATGAAGACTGTACGGAAGAGGAGATAGAGCAATTGGGTATGAAGGCCAGAGACTTGTACGACAGGGAACTGGCGGAGCACAATGAGACAGAGACATATCTGAACAATCTAAAGTCAGAAATTGAAATCTTCAAAGCAAAAAAACGGAGAATTAATCATGTTTCCATTGCGTCCAGCACAAACGTAGATGAGTATATGGTGGATGGCTTTCAGTTTGCAAGACTTCGATGTACATATAGCATGCTGGAGGGCGCCAACAGTAAACCAACTCATTTGGTCTATCTTTTGAGACGGGATGATAACAGAAGTTGGAAAATTTACGGCTGGGATTTCGCAGAAAATCTCACGATTTACAATAATACATCCTCAGATGAGGGGACGGGGAATGAAAATGAAAGATGATGTGTTAATATTGGCAATTGAGAGTTCCTGTGATGAAACAGCGGCCTCGGTAGTAAAAAACGGCAGAGAGGTTCTTTCTAATGTAATCTATTCGCAGATTGCGCTGCATACCGAGTACGGTGGTGTGGTGCCTGAAATCGCTTCCAGAAAGCATATAGAAAAGATTAATCAGGTAATCGAGCAGGCTCTGAAGGATGCATCGGTTACTCTGCAGGATATCACCGCCATTGCAGTCACTTACGGACCGGGACTGGTGGGTGCGCTGCTGGTAGGGGTATCTGCTGCAAAAGCGATTTCTTTTGCAACCGGAATTCCGCTGGTTGGTGTGCATCATATTGAAGGACATATTTCTGCCAATTATATAGAAAATAAGGATTTGGAACCTCCCTTTGTCTGCCTGGTGGCTTCCGGCGGGCATTCCCACCTGGTTGTGGTAAAGGATTACGGGGAGTATGAGATTATCGGTCGTACCAGAGATGATGCAGCAGGGGAGGCGTTTGATAAAGTGGCTCGTGCCATTGGACTGGGGTATCCCGGAGGACCGAAGATTGATAAGCTGTCCAAGGAAGGGAATCCCAATGCCATTGAGTTTCCACGTGCCAGGGTGGCAGATAATGCTTATGACTTTAGCTTCAGCGGTTTGAAATCAGCCGTATTGAATTATTTGAACGGTTGTCAGATGAAGGGAGAACCGGTTTGTCAGGCAGACGTGGCTGCTTCCTTCCAGAAGGCGGTAACAGATGTACTGGTGGAGCATTCTGTGAATGCAGCTAAGGCATATGGATTTAAAAAGCTGGCCATTGCGGGTGGTGTGGCATCCAACAGTTCCCTGCGGGCCGCGTTCGAGAAAAAATGTGAAGCGGAGGGGATTTCATTTTATCATCCTTCTCCTGTTTTTTGCACGGACAATGCGGCGATGATAGGTGCGGCAGGCTATTATGATTATTTGAAGGGGATTCGCAGTGATCTGGATTTGAATGCGATTCCGAATCTGAAACTGGGAGAACGATAATAATGAAACAAAAACCTTGCATAGCGGTAGTCCTTGCAGCCGGTACCGGCAGCCGTATGCACTCTTCGGTAGCCAAGCAGTTTATGGAGCTTCAAGGGAAACCGTTGATTTTTTATGCTCTGAAGGCGATGGAAGAGTCGGAAGTGATTGATACCTGTATTTTAGTGACCGGTGAAGCTCATATTTCATATGTAAAAAGAGAAATTGTGGAGAGATTTGGGTTCCGGAAGGTGCAGGCGGTGATTGCAGGCGGAGAGGAACGGTATGCTTCCGTAGCCTGTGCTATGAGATATATACGGGAAACGATGAAGGGCTCGGAGGGGTTTGTGTTTATACATGATGGCGCCAGACCTTTTTTGACCGGGCAGATTCTTCGGGATACCTATGAAGCAGTACAGACATTTGGTGCATGTGTAGCGGCGGTTCCCTCAAAGGATACCGTGAAGCTGACGGATGCGGAGGGCTTTGCAGTGGACACACCAGATCGCAGGAGGGTTTGGAATGTCCAGACACCCCAGGTGTTTGAAATGAAGCTGATTACGGATTGTTATGCAAAGCTGGATGAAGAAGCGGCAAAATGTGTGGGAGATGCATTGCACGTAACAGATGATGCCAGTGTCGTAGAGATGTTTTCGGATTGCAGGGTGCGTATGGTTCCGTCTTCTTATGAGAATATTAAGGTTACCACGCCGGATGACTTGGTGATTGCGGAAGCTTTCCTGAACAACGGAAATCAATAAAGCGGATTACTTTTGGCAAATATTATAGTGTATTGAGTGCAGAAAAATGGATTGCGGATTGCAAGAATGCCGTTTTTTCGGGCATTGAAGGAAAAATAAAAAAATTAAAAGAAAGTAGTTGAC